>CASEYY010000030.1 GCA_949292335.1 uncultured Pseudomonadota bacterium | reverse complement strand
CCGCAAGCGGGTCCTCCTCGTGTCGTAAGGTTCGCACTGCATAAATTTGTGCTCACCAACTATCCACTCCAAACAGGCTCCCTTCGGCCGCCACTCAAATCAGATAACAAAGCCAAAAAAAATCCCACCGTGAAGGTGGGATTTCTTTTGGCTCCGGCTGCCTGATTCGAACAGGCGACCGATCGGTTAACAGCCGATTGCTCTACCGCTGAGCTAAGCCGGAATAAGACGGTAAAATCACTTTGGAGGCCGGTACCGGAATTGAACCGATGTACAAGGATTTGCAGTCCTCTGCATGAGCCACTCTGCCAACCGGCCAATCTAAAATACCGTTCTCTCAATCGGTGTTTCCTATATATACAGAATTTTTTATCACAGTCAATATATTTTTTTAAAAAAATCTTTTTTTATCACAATTATGTTGTATCATGCTCAATGTCGTTAATCAATAATGAGGTTCGGAATGAAAATTGCTATAGGCGCCGATCACGGCGGTTTCGCTTTGAAAGAATCTATCAAACAATATTATGAAAAAAAAGGTCTTATATTATCTGATTTGGGTACTTTTTCCGAAGAATCTTGCGATTACCCCATTATCGCCGATAAAATGGCCGCCGAAATCAATAGCGGAAATGCCGATATGGGAATATTAATCTGCGGTACCGGAATCGGTATCTCTATTGCCGCTAATCGCCATAAGGGAATCCGTGCGGCTCTCCTGTATGACGAAAAAGTTGCTGCTCTGGCCAGAGAACATAATGATGCTAATGTCGCCGTCTTCGGTGCCAGAATTCAAAATCAAAATTCGGTCTTGCATTATCTGGATATTTTCTTTAATACCAATTTCTCTAACGGTGAAAGACATTGTCGCAGAATCGCCGAGCTGGATAAATAGGAGTTGCTTGAAAATGGATTTTTGTGAAAACCTGATTGTTGAAGATAATGAAGTCTTTGAACTTATTCAAAAAGAACTTAACCGACAACAAAATCAAATCGAACTGATCGCTTCGGAGAATATCGTCTCAAAAGCCGTGATGGAAGCCCAAGGTTCCGTGCTTACCAATAAATATGCCGAAGGATACCCTAATAAAAGATATTATCACGGTTGTGAGTTTATTGATGAAATCGAAACACTGGCTATCGAAAGAGCTAAAAAACTCTTTGCTGCCAAATTTGTCAATGTGCAACCCCATTCCGGCAGTCAGGCAAATACCGCGGTCTATCTGGCTTTGCTGCAACCTTTTGACACCATACTCGGCATGAGCCTCGATGCCGGCGGACACCTAACTCACGGAGCAAAGGTTTCGATATCAGGAAAATGGCTCAAAGCCGTTGCTTATGGCGTCAAAAAAGATAGCGGATTGATTGACTACGATGAAGTTGAAAGAATAGCTCTCGAGAATAAACCTAAATTAATTGTTGCCGGCGGGTCAGCTTATCCGAGACAGATTGACTTTGCCAGATTTAGAAAAATTGCCGATAAAGTCGGTGCTTATTTGATGGTCGATATGGCTCATTTTGCCGGACTGGTGGCGGCAGGAATTCATCCTAATCCGCTTAACTGGGCTGATGTCGTTACTACTACTACTCACAAAACTTTGCGTGGTCCTCGCGGCGGTATGATACTCACCAATAATGAGGATTTGGCTAAAAAAATAAATTCGGCAATATTCCCCGGAACGCAAGGAGGGCCTTTGGAACATGTAATCGCCGCTAAGGCCGTTTGCTTTAAGGAAGACTTGTCTGATGAGTTTAAGACTTATGCCAAACAAGTGGTGATAAATGCCAAAGTTATGGGTGAAACTCTTATTAAAAGAGGATTAAATTTGGTATCCGGCGGAACCGATACACATTTGTTATTGGTCGATTTGCGAGCCAAAAATGTTACCGGTGATGTGGTGGCAGATGCTTTGGATAGGGCACATATCACCTGCAATAAAAATGCTATTCCTTTCGATCCGATGCCTCCTAAAATTACTTCCGGTATCAGACTCGGAACTCCTGCCGGTACCACTCGTGGATTTAAGGAAAAAGAATTTGCGGAAATCGCAAATATGATTGTTGATGTGATTGAAGCTATCGGAACACAAAAAGAAAATGAACAAATTCAAAAAACGGCAGCTCAAGCTATAGAGTTGTGTAAAAAATTTCCGATATATTAAAATGCCAAAAGGCACTGTCTTGTAACGGACGGTGCCTTTGGGTTTAGTGCTAATTTAACTTGTGGTTTGCGATCATCTCGTCCACAAGTATATAATATTTTTTAAGATCCTGATCCGTAAAACGAATCATATGATCTTTGGGTGTGGTGCTACCCATTTTGGGGAGTTTTGATATCCCTTCAAACTGGCTGGGCCAAATATCCCACCACCATGCAAAATTCTGGTTGCAACGGCGATATATAATCTGTCCGTTCTCGTATACTTTGTATACGATAAAACGGTAGTCTTTGCCGTTTTCCGAGAATTCGATAAAATATATCTTCTCGGCCATCCTTCGTAGAAAGCCATCGTTACGGAAGCTATATTCCTTGTTGTTTTTATAAGACAAGGCAAAGATTTGATTCCATACCACATAAGCGGTGTCAATGGCAGGGTAAAATCTCTGCTCCGTGAGTGGATTGTACAGATTGTACTTTCCGTACTCCGGCTGATCCGATGCAATCAGGCAGAGGTCGCTACCGTTTATGGGAATAAGCTCCGGTCCGCAGGATGATAAACCTGTAACTATTGCCAAAGTGGCAATAAAATAAAAAAACTTTTTCATAATTATAAAATTTTAAGTGAATAATATTGTGTTTGTGGATGAGTTTAATACAATTATTTTGAAAATCAAGTTTTTTGTCTATTTAAAAAGCGAAGGCCGCTATCTTCACAGACGGCGGCGTTCTTTGAAACAAGTAAATTTGAAAATGGCATTTTGTTTAATGCTCATCGAATCATTCCGAAATTATCACAACTTGGGAAGGATTCTTGATTGGATTTGCAGCCTACTCAAAATACAACATATGTCCCTTTAATCATTGTATTTTATATCGCGATAGGGCAAATTTAAAAAAATATGGCAAAAAAATAAAATTGCAAGAACCTTAGTATATTAGTTTTTGTAAAAAAGCAAGCTTTTTTGTCAAAAATAAATAAATTTTTTATATTTTGTGCTGTATATTTTAAGGAATCGAGTATTTTTGAGGTGTTGTAGAGATGAAAAAGCTAAAAATTTCAGAGTTATTGCAAATTGTTGATGCACAAAATGAGGTAATAGACGGAGAGTTTACCAATGTAGTTACCGATAGCCGAAAAGCAGGACAGGGCGATTTGTTTATTGCTCTTAGAGGTGAAAAATTTGACGGACATGAGTTTGTTAAAGAAGTAATTGCCAAGGGTGCGGTGGCGGCAATAGTTGACCATCTGTTACCTGATGTGGCAAAAGATAAACAAATAGTGGTAGAAAATACTTTACAGGCTTATGGCAAAATCGGGGCTTATAACCGTTCGTTGTTTAAGGGTAAAGTTATCGGTTTGACCGGAAGTGCCGGAAAAACCACAACCAAAGAAGAAATAAAATTTGCTTTGCAACAATTTGGCAAAGTATATGCGACGGAAGGCAATTTTAATAACAATGTCGGGGTGCCGTATACTTTGTGTAATTTGGATATGGATGCTGACTTTGCCGTTATTGAAATGGGCATGAGTGCAAAAGGTGAGATTGAGGAGCTGACCGGATATGTTAAGCCCGATATTGCTATTATTACCAATGTTTATCCGATGCATATAGAGTTTTTTGATAGTTTTGAAGGGATTGCCGAGGCAAAGGCCGAAATTTTTAAAGGCTTAAAAAAAGGCGGTATTGCCATAATTAACGAAGATACCAATTTTGCCGATATCTTACAAAAAAGAGCTAAAGAAAACGGGGCGGAAATTGTTACTTTCGGTAAAGCCAAACATCCGGAAGTTGAACTTAATTTGGAGAATGATGCCGAGCATAATCTTTATAATGCCTGGTGTGTTTTGACTTTAATCAAAGCTCTTAATCTTGATGTGGTAAAAACTGCTCGCCATTTGAGCGATTTTAAGGCGTTGGCCGGCAGAGGGGCAAAGCACGAATTAAAACTTCCATCAAGCGGAAAATATACTTTGATTGATGATAGTTATTCGGGACAGCCCGAGGCTATGAAAATTGCCCTTAAAGGTTTGAATGATATGAAACACGGCGGCCGCAAAATTGCCGTATTGGGCAAGATGGCCGAGCTTGGCGAAATGTCTAAACAGTGTCACATCGAGGTGGGAAAATTGGCGGCACAAACCGATATTGATGTTATTATCGGAGTATGCCCCGAGATGAAAGATATGTTAGCTCAAATCCCCGAAACAAGAGAAAAACACTATTTTGAAAATAAAGATGGTTTGGCCGATTTTTTGTTAAATAAGTGCTTGCAAAATAATGATATTGTACTTATAAAAGGGGCAAGGTATTCTTCAAAGCTTTATCAAGTGGCCGAAGAACTTATGGAAAAAGGAAAGTAAAAATATGAAATGTCCGTTTTGCGGGTGTGATGACACTCAGGTTAAAGATTCTCGTAATGCCGATGATGATACTTCAATCAGACGCCGTCGTGAATGTCCGGAATGCGGACAACGGTTTACTACCTACGAGAGAGTGCAGTTGCGTGATTTGACCGTGGTCAAAAAAAACGGTGAAAGAGTGATGTTTGACAGAGATAAGCTGGCTCGCTCAATCTATATCGCCGTAAGAAAAAGACCGGTGGCTTCGGAAAGAGTTGAAAAAATTGTCAGCTCCATTCAAAGAAGATTGGAAAGTACCGGCGAAAACGAAGTTACTTCGGTGCAAATCGGTGAAATGGCAATGGAAGCTTTGGCAAATCTCGACCATGTCGCATACATCAGATTTGCTTCGGTTTATCGGGATTTTAGAGAGCCGAAAGATTTTGAAGAATTTTTGGAAACTTTGGAAAAAATGGCCAGCCCTAAAGGAGAAGAGTAAATGGCTAAGTTTATTTCGGAAAAAATTAAGAAAAAATCCGCGGCTCGTCTGGCTGCGGTGCAAGCCGCTTATATGATTGAGTTCGGTCAGCTTTCGGTTGATGAAGTTATAAAAGACTTTGTGAACGGCGAGGTCGGACGCTATGTAATCGAAGAGGAAAGTGACGGCTATGAAGTGTTGGAAAATATGGTCGAAGTTGAGGCTATGGATGTAGATTATTTTTCCGAGCTTACTCGCGGTGTGCATAAAAATAAAGAACAACTGGAAAAGTCTTTGGCTCATTACTTAAAAGACGGATGGCAGTTTGACCGCTTTGACGGAACTTTGCGAGCTTTGTTATTGTGTGCAGCCTATGAGCTTGCCAATACAACCGATGTCGACGCTGCGGTTATTGTCAAGGAATATGTCGATTTGGCGTATGCTTTCTTTAGCAAAAATGAACCTAAGATGGTTAATGCTTTGCTGGATACAATCGCCAAAGCTATCAGGTAAAACGGACTTTTGATTATGGCAAAACTTAAACTTTATGAATATCCGCATCCGATTTTGAAGAAAAAGGCCGAGCCGGTTGAAAAAGTGGATGATGAATTGCGTAAATTGTTGGATGATATGTTGGAGACCATGTATGCCTCCAACGGTTGTGGCTTGGCGGCTCCGCAAATTGGTGTGTCAAAGCGAATCGTGGTGATTGATATTGCTCGCGAAGATGAGGAACCGAATCCGCTGTATTTGGTCAATCCGGAGATTATCTGGCGGTCGGAAGAAACCGAAATTTCCGAAGAAGGTTGTTTGTCGGTACCGGGGCAAAGAGCCGAGGTGGAAAGACCGGCCAGTGTGAAAATCAGGTATTTGGATTATCATGGAAAGCAGCAGGAAATGTTGGTCGAAGATTTTCTGGCCGTGGCGACTCAGCACGAATTAGACCACCTCGACGGTATTTTGTATATTGATCGTATCAGCCGGTTGAAGCGGCAAATGCTTTTGAAAAAATTGGAAAAATTTCGTAAAGAACATCAAGAATAAATTAAAACCCGTCGGCAACGGCGGGTTTTATAACTAAAGCTTTTTTACCATCTTGGCAAAGGTGATGCCGCGTTCTTCAAAAATATCGCCCTCTTGGTGGTAGCCCATTTTTTCGTAAAAACCGATTACATTAATCATGGCGTGCATGATAATATTCTTATAACCGGCTTCTTTGGCTCTTTTTTCGGCATAGGCAACCAGAGCATGTCCGACGCCTTCGCCTTGATATTTGCTGTCTACAGCTACTTGCATCATGCGGATGTTTTTATCGTCAAGGGGAATCAACATTAGACCGCCGATGAGCTTGTCATCAAGGTTTTCAATACAGCCAATGTGAAGATAATTTACCTCTTTGTCGCGGTGGGAATCCAAAAATTTTAGTCCCAACGGTTCCAACAATACCTTATATCGCAGCTCTACAAGCTGTTCATAACGGCCGGAACCGAATTCAATGTCGATCATTTTTTTCATTAATCTTCTCCCCAATAATATATATCATCCATTATGCATACTTTATTTATCTTAGTCAATCATAAAGGCTTAAAACAATGCTTGCGTATTTTAATTTTTTCGGTATGTTGTTGAGTAAGATAAATTTTATGCGTTGTGAAAGATTATAAAATGAGTAATCACGATATAAGTTTAATCAGAAATTTTGCAATTATCGCCCATATTGATCACGGAAAATCAACACTGGCCGACAGACTTATCGAAAAATGCGGCGGCTTGGAAAAAAGAGAAATGACCGAGCAGGTGTTGGATAATATGGATATTGAGCGGGAAAGAGGTATTACGATTAAAGCTCAGACCGTTAGGCTTAATTATACGGCTAAAGACGGACAAATATACCAGCTCAATCTTATTGATACTCCGGGGCACGTGGATTTTTCTTATGAGGTTTCGCGTTCTTTAGCCTCTTGTGAGGGTTCGATTTTGGTGGTGGATGCGACACAGGGCGTAGAAGCTCAAACCCTTGCCAATGTTTATTTGGCGATTGATAATAATCACGAGATTATTCCGGTCTTAAATAAAGTGGATTTGCCGTCGGCCGATGTCGACAGAGTTAAGCAACAAATTGAAGATGTTATCGGCTTGGATACTTCGGACGCGGTTGAAACTTCCGGTAAAACCGGACTTGGCGTTGACGAATTACTGGAAGCAATAGTGCACAAATTACCGGCACCAAAAGGTGATGAAAATGAACCTTTGAAAGCATTGCTGATTGACAGTTGGTATGACAGCTATCTCGGAGTGATTATTTTGGTGAGAATTCATGACGGTGTGTTGCGGAAAAAAACGCAAATCAGAATGATGTCTAACAATGCGGTTTATCTGGTGGACAAAGTGGGCGTATTTTCACCAAAAATGACTGATGTCGAGGCTCTTTATCCCGGTGAGGTAGGTTTTATTACCGCAAGTATTAAAAGCGTGGGCGATTGCAGTGTCGGCGATACGATTACCGATAATAAAAAACCTTGTGCCGAGCCTTTAGCCGGTTTTAAGCCATCTATACCGGTAGTGTTCTGTTCTATCTTTCCGGTTGATTCAAGCCAATATGAAGCCCTAAAAGATGCTTTGGCCAAGCTTAAACTTAATGATGCCAGTATTGATTATCAAAACGAAAATTCGGCGGCTTTGGGCTTGGGTTTCAGATGCGGATTTTTGGGGCTTCTACATATGGAAATTATTCAAGAAAGGTTGGGCCGAGAATTCGATTTGGACTTGATTACTACCGCTCCGTCGGTGGCTTATAAGATTCATTTAACCAACGGGGAAAATATTACTTTGCATAATCCGGCCGATATGCCGGAGCCGACCAAAATCGCTTCGATTGAAGAACCGATGGTGAAGGCCACCATCTTGGTGCCGGATACTTATTTGGGTTCGGTGTTAAAGCTTTGTACCGAACGCCGCGGTGAGCAACAAGAGCTTACCTATGTCGGTTCAAGAGCTATGGTGGTTTACAAAATTCCGTTAAACGAAATCGTGTTTGATTTTTATGACCGGCTTAAATCGATTACCTCGGGATATGCCAGCTTTGACTATGAGCTTATCGGATATCAGCAGGCGGATTTGGTTAAAGTACAGATCTTAATTAATGAAGAACCGGTTGATGCCTTGGCTTTTCTTTCTCATAAATCCGAGGCCGAATCGCGAGGCCGACAGATTTGCGAACGGCTCAAAGACTTAATTCCCAGACACTTGTTTAAAATTCCGATACAGGCTTGTATCGGCGGCAGAGTGGTAGCCAGAGAAACCATTTCGGCTTTACGCAAGGATGTTACCGCTAAGTGCTATGGGGGCGATGTTACCAGAAAACGCAAGTTGTTGGACAAGCAAAAGAAAGGTAAACTCAGAATGCGGCAATTCGGAAAGGTCGAAGTTCCGCAGTCGGCCTTTATTGAAGCGTTGCGTATAGGTGATGAGTGATTTAGCGAAATTTTGTAAAAATATAAATTAAATGTTGTATTTTAAATCCGAAGATATATATTATCATTGTCGGGTGTGTAGCCCGGCATATCATAAAAGCAGGGCAGGAGTTTTCAAATTTTATTTGAAAATTCCTGCCTTGAGTATGTGACCTTGCTTAAATATAATCCGCAAGCCGGGGCTGTCATACCGGCCTTGGTGCGGTCTTTGGCTTCTAAAATGTTTTTTACTTCTTGTGGTGTAATTTTTCCTTCACCGACCATTTTTAAAGTACCGACCATGTTTCTGACCTGGTGGTGCAGGAAAGATTTGGCTTCAACCGTAAATATTATTTCATCACCTTTTTTTTCAATGTCAAATCGGTCTAGGGTTTTTATTGGCGATTTGGCTTGGCAGGCAGCGGCACGAAAAGAAGTGAAATCGTGCTTGCCCAGCAGATATTTTGCTCCTTGTTGCATCTTTTCGACATCAAGCGGAACCGGAACCCACCAAACCCGATTGTTTAACAGAATCGATGGAGCACGGCGGTTTAACAGACGGTATATATAACCGCGTCCGGTGGCTGAAAATCGGGCATGAAAACCATCCGGAGCCTTTTCAACATTGAGGACAACGACCGGGGCTTCGAGTTGTCTTAAATTGGCATTGAAAGCCTCTCTGATTTTCCATTCTTCCATCGAAGTATCAAAGTCAATATGGGCTACTTGAGCTAAAGCGTGAACGCCGGCATCGGTGCGACCGGCAGCGGCAACCTCGGAATGTTGTCCGCTCAAAATTTCTAATACTTTTTCCAAATATTCTTGAATCGACGGGCCGTCAAGTTGCCTTTGCCAGCCTAGAGTATTGGTTCCGTCATATTCGAGTGTCAGTTTGTAACGCATCATTATCCTCAAAAAAACAAAGGGGCATTTCTTTTATGCCCCTTTGTTTTGGTTTTGGCAAGTATTTATTCTGCGGCCATTTGCAGATTGGAACTAAAATTTACGGCATTTTGCACCGCCCAAATTACTCTTAGGGCATCTAAAGCCTGTTCGCCGGAAATTCTCGGCATTTCTTTGCCTCTGATACAGTTGGCAAAGTGATTGAGTTCAGATGCAAGAGGTTGCGATTGCATGATAAACAGGTTTTCAACGCTTCCTTTCAAACCATAACGCAGATTTTCCGGTAAGTCATTGGCATTAACACCATGCATACGACCTTGTGAATGAACGGCAATACTTTGGTTGATAAAGTCCAAATCAATGTAGTTGTCGTTGGTGGTAACATTCAAAGTGCGAATCCTTGATTGAGTGATGCGAGAAGCGGTTAATACCGCGGTAACACCGTTGGCAAATTCAACCATGGCAGTGATGTAATCTTTGCCGGCCGGTGATTTGTTGGTGCGAACCGCCGAGGCTTGAACATCTACTACCGGCGATTTTACCAAAGACAAAATAATCTCGGCATCGTGAATCATCAAATCCATGGCAACATCAACATCGGTAATACGGCCGGAGGCTGCCGACATTCTGCGAGCTTCAAGAGAGCAGATTTGCGAATTGTCGGCCAAAATTTTGTGTAATTGCTCAATGGCCGGATTAAACTGTTCGATGTGGCCGACCAAAAGGGTTACATTGTTGCGGTGAGCGGCTGAGATTAATTCTTGGCACTCGGCTTCGGTAGTGGCAAGCGGTTTTTCCATCAGGCAGTGAATGCCTTTGTTTAAGAAAAACAAACCGACTTCGGCATGGGTTACCGAGGTGGTAACAATACTTACCGCATCAACATCGGCAGCAACTTCTTCTAATGATTTATATGCCTTAATGCCAAAAGTTTCGGCTGCAGCAGCGGCTGCTTCAGGAACAATATCGTATACGCCGACCAATTCAAATTCAGATAATGTCTTGTATGTTTTAAGATGGTTCTTGCCCATCATACCGGCACCTATTATGGCAACTCTAATCGGGTTAGTCATATTTTTTACCTCTAAATTGTTTGTAGAATTTTAATTTTGGTTTACATATACCAATTATTTTGGTAAAAAGCTTTTAAATTCTTGTTACATTTTGTTACAAAATCAGGGGGCTTTATGATTAAGAACTTCGCTCGCGGATTGATGTTGTCGGCTACAATGTTGCTGGCTGCTTGTGCCGCAGATAAAAAATCATTGGGAAGTGATTTGCAAACTACCGATTTGGTCTTTACCGGTACTTATGAAAAAGCTCCGGATAAAATTGATGTCTATTACGCCATGGCCAGAGCGGCAAAGTATAACGCCGATGTTTCCGCTCAGAATATGTTTAAAAAAATCTACGGCGAAAATGAGAATCCGGTTAAAACCGTGGAGGCAATGTTTGATGCCGGCCAGCCCGAGGATAAGCTCTATAATGCCGCAAGAGCTATGGATTTTGCCGATATTTATGCCATGAGCGTGTTGACCGATAATCAGGGATATGTCGAAAATAATTTGTATGCAAAGTCTGCTCAAAATTTGAGCTTGGCCGCCATAAAACTGCAAAGAGAAGAAATATTCGCCCTTAAACAGATTAAAAAAATTGACAGGCTTCTCTCCCAACAGGGAAAAGTTTTGGCCAAACTTAACGAGCAGTACAAAAATGATGAATTGACACTACCGCAACTTAATTACCGCAAAAATTTGGAAGTGGCTTTGAATAATTTGGGCGAAATTAAAAAACAGTTGCAATTTACCTCAACCGAGTATTCGCAGTTGCTTAAAATCACCGATAAAAATTTGTCTTTGACGGGTAAGAGATTCTACGAGCTGGAAGATTTTGACAAGAATTATACTCCCGATATTTTTGCCGATGCCGCAGTCGCAAATCGCCGCGAATTTGCTTTGGCTAAAGAGCAACTGGGATCTTTTAATACCGCAAAGGCCAGACGGCAGGCTTATGTCGATTATCCTCCGGTCGCAAGGCTTGATATTAACGGCTTGAAAGTCGATGACGGGAGATATGAAAATGAACTCTTTAATAAAGCCAAAAGAGTTACCATGAATTTGCTTAGTGCCGTAGACGAATATCAAAACGATAAAAAAGACGAAAGAATCAAACAAAAAGCTTTTGATGAATTGGCAGCTTTGGTGATGACACAAGTAGAATTGGCTTATCGGTTGGTCGAAAAAGCTTCATTTGACTATGAGGCTAACCGCTATAAATTGTCCGAGGCTAAGAATCTACTGCGGGAAATGAAGAAAAAAGATAAATTGCCGGACTATGAAAAAATCGATTTGCTGAACCAAGAAATCGCCATAATCGCTTTGGAGCAAAAAGAAGCACAGATATTGGCCGAAAGAGCCGCAGCTTTGCGTAACCTGTACTATTTGGCCGGATTGTCACCGTTTGATAAAAATATGTTGAAGGCCAAAATTGCCGATATCGAAACTGTGTTGCAAAAAGCCTTTAATAAAGATGTAATCGTTATGCTTTCGGCAGTTAAAGAGCAGCCAAGATGGGATGACGGCGGTAATGCTTGGGCTCATAAGGACGGTTGGCTTGAGGAGCTGATTGACGGTAGTGATGAGAAGGTAAAAAACAAACCGGTAAAGCAAAAAACAAAATCGGTTGCAAAGCCTGTGATAAGCACCAAAAATAAAACCTTATTACAGCTCGGAGCCTATACTGATATGGGTAACGCCATTGAAGAACAAAAAAGACTAAAAGATAATGTAAAAGCGTTGGCCGGATATGATATGTTCATTGAGAATGCCGTCGTTAACGGTGTGTCGTATCATCGTATTTTAGTAAAACCAGAACCAGAAAATCTTAAATCTTTATGCAATCAAGTAATCAATCAGGGTTTTGAATGTATTTTGAAATAATTTGTTTGTAAAATTGTAATTTTTGAATTACCCTTAACCTTAGCAAGTGGTTGAAGCAGAGGTTTTTTAATGACGGATGAACACAAACTTGATGAGCTGCGTAGCAGATTGAAAGAACAAACGGACGCCTTTGAAAAAGAATTGGCCGGTGAAGAAAACGGCGGTACCTGGCATCGGGTGGCAAAACAAGGTGATGATGTAAAGGTGTCATTTGACGATGATTTGCAGTTCGTAGGTAAAAATTTGGAAAGCGGAAAATTTGCCAATGAAAATTTGCGAGGAGCTAATTTTTCGGTGGCAAATCTGAGCGGTGTGGATTTTTCGGGTGCCGATTTACGCGGGGTTGACTTCTCGGGAGCTAATCTTACCGGTGCTAATCTTTCGGGTGCTGATTTGACCGGTGCAATATTTTCCGGTGCCGTGTTGCAGAATACAAATTTTGCCAAAGCTAAAATGCACGGGGTGAAACTTACCGATGCCGATTTAGAAAATGCCATACTGGTCGATGTCGATATCGATGCAGCCGGTTTGGAAGAATTGCAGGCCGTAATTGAATATTTGGCAAAATATTATCCGCATAAGCTAAGCTTGAAAAATATGAATCTCCGAGGCTTGAATCTGGCAAATATAGATTTGAGCAAACTTGATTTACGCGGGGTCGACTTTACCGGAGTCGATTTTACCGGAGTTAATATCGTCGGATTGGATTTGAGCGAATGCATTATTACTCCGCAACAGATTGCTCAAGCTCTGGGCAGAGTACCGGGGGCGGAAGAGTTGGCTAGGATATTAGCTCCGAAAAAGAAAAATAAAGGAAATTACAAAGGCGTTGATTTTACGGATTTGTTTCTGGGGGACGGTAAAGAGTTCGGTGTGTGGGATTTTCAAAAGGACAAGGGCGTAAGTATTGAAACTTTGCTTAAAATGGGAAAAAAGGTTTTTGGTAAAGCAGATAAACCTGAAGTTAAAGATAAAGAAGCATTGGATAATGCTAAGTCTGAGCAAGAAAAACAAGCTAATTCACATAATGAGGAATTACGGAGAATTATTGAAGAAAGAAAACAAAAAGAACTTGCTGCCCGTAAAGCCTTGAGAGATAGTCTGGAAGCCGAAAAACAGAAAAACAAAGATACTAAACGGCGGATAATTCCTTTTCGAAGCGGTCGGGGTAGGTAGAGCTTATGGTTGAGAAAATTTCCATAGCTGAAGAAAAAAGTCGCATCAGAGCATTGTTTTATGTCGGTGCGGCTTTGTTGCTTACATACTTTAGTTTTTGGGGAATTTCCGTGTTTGGTTTTGCCCTTTTAGAGGGAGCCTATGCCTTGGAGCTTATCCCTGGAGAAGGCTTAAATTGCGATTGGGCCGAGATATTTTATAACCCGTTTTATATAATGCAACTTTACTCTATCTGGTGGAAAGAATTGTTGCAAAATATAAGGCAAATGCAATTTTCGCCACTGCTCCTAATCCCGGTTATCGTCCTACTTATAATGATAATAACCTTGACCTTTGCTTTTTGGGAGCGAAGATATTCTTTTAGATTGTGGTATATCCTGACTTATCATTTTGCCAAACCGGCAGATATAAAAAAAATGGGAATTACTGGTAATTCCGGTATCGTGCTGGGAAAATTTGCCGATGAACTGTTGAGTACTGCAGAAGCAAAATCTGTTTTGTGTGTCGGCGAAATGGGAACCGGCAAAACTTCAAACGAGGCTATCCCGTCAATACTCAATGCCGACAAATATTCAATAATCGCCATGGATTTGACCGGAGCTTTGCCGAAATATACTGCCGGATATCGTGCCACTTTGGGAAAAGTGTTTTATTATAATTGGGATTTGGTCGACGAGCCGGATAAAAATCTTTTCTATCCAAGATGGAATCCGTTGTGTCGTAAAAATATTCCGCAAAATCCGGATGATAAAAAAGCTTATATCAAAAGAATTGCCGGATATGTCATCGATGTAAACGAAAAGGAAAAAAACAGCTATTGGAATTTGTTGGCTTATACTTTTATTGCCGCAATATTGGAGTTTTGGACGGCAAAAGTTAATCAGGCTCAGGCTAATGACTATTTCTTGGAAAAAATAATATCGGGAAAACACCTTAATAAGGAAGATAAAGAAATACTTATGAGCTATTATATCCATATGCCGGATAAATACGCCAAAAGAGCTGTCGATTTGTTGACGGATAATGCCATAGATGAAGAAAACTATATGCCTATCGGAAGTTGGGCCGGTATTCCCGAGCAGTGGTGCGGTAAAGATGTTTGTTTTGCCGCAATTACCGATTGGTTGATTGATAATTATATTACCAATAAAGATGACGGAAAAAGAGACTGGAAGTCTTGGATTATTTCGTTGTTTCGTGAAGCCGTCCTCTTCGGTTACGGCGAGTTGGCCGTCGATGGCTTGAATAAAATGATTATGCTGTCGCCCAAACAGCGGCAAATTGCTTTTGTTTATGCTTTGCGGCCTTTTAAAATATTTACCAATCAATCTGTCAGAGAAAGAACCGACGGTAATGACTTTGATTTTGATTATATAAACGGAGTGTTTGATGAAAAGGATGATATGATTAAGCCGGTTACGGTTTATTCGCTTGCTAATTCTTATCCGTCAAAAATCTTGAACCAAATGTTTGTCGATGAAATATTGTATCGTAATTTGAACGGGAATGTTCCTGATTTGCCGATGATGTTGGTGCTCGACGATGTGGGGCATAATTTACGAATTAGAAATTTGGCTCAGTTGTTGGAAAGCGGGAAAAATAAAAAGGCAACAACATTAATCTTGTGTAATAGCTTGGATTTACTCGAAAAAACATATGGCCATGATGATCTGGAGACGATAGTTACAAATACCGAATATAAAATCGTTAAGGCTAAGAATAATCAACTGTTGAGCAATCAATTCCACAAACTGGCAAATTTTGCGACAAAGGCTGTGCAAATATCCCAATATAAAGAAAAAATAAAAAAATATGACGGAAAATATTTCGCTAATGCCTATTATTTTGAAAAATTGGCCCGGTATTTTGATTTGGACAGCGAGGTGGATCTCGATACCAAAGATTGCCAGATTCTTTTGGCCGAAGGCTTTTATAATCGACCGATACTGACCGATAATATCTTTTTTAATGATGAAGAGAGCTTTAAAAAACTGGTCGTTTTGGATACGGATTATACTTTGTCTGACGAAGAGATGTTTAATAAAAATGCTACGGATCTTAATACTCCGAAAATTACCGAAATCTTCGGGAAAAGAAAATTCTCGGCAGAGGATTTGGCAGAATTGCAAGAAAACATGGATTTTGCAATCAGTGAAATTAACGAAATCCAGCGACATGATAGAGACGAAATTGAAAATAAGATAAAAGAAAAAAAACAAGCCTTGAAAGAAAAACAACAAAAAGTGCAAACCGACGAAAAAGATTGGTGGATGAAGGAAGGGGCTTTTGATGTTTATGAGGCGGAGGATAAAAATCCGTTTACCTTAAAAAAATAATTGTTATTTAACCGCCTAATCTGATATATTTTCCGGTATGAATAAACGAATCGTTTTGAAGTCGTAAAAATGGAAGAAACTTTATTTTCAACAACGGTTAAAAGACCTCTGGCCGATAGATTGCGTCCCAAGACTTTGGATGAAGTGGTGGGGCAAGAGCAAGTTATAGGTAAAGACGCACCGCTTGGAAGAATGCTTGCTTCGGGTAAAGTGGGCTCTTTTATATTGTGGGGGCCTCCGGGGTGCGGAAAAACCACTATTGCCAGATTGATTGCCGAAAATACCAAACTTTATTTTGAACAAATCTCGGCGGTGTTTTCCGGCGTGGCCGATTTGAAAAGAGTGTTCCAGTATGCTCAGGAAAGACGTGCTAATCAGGGAATCGGAACTTTATTGTTTGTTGATGAAATTCATCGCTTTAATAAATCACAACAGGACGGTTTCTTACCTTATGTCGAGGACGGAACCATAATCTTGGTCGGTGCAACGACCGAGAATCCATCTTTTGAGCTTAATGCCGCTTTGCTGTCAAGGTGTCAGGTCTTTGTATTGAATCGCTTAAATGAAGATAATTTTGAAGAATTATTGCAACGAGCCGAGAAAGAGGAAGGAAAAAAATTGCCGGTTGATGATGAAGCGAGAAGCTTTATGAAACAAATCGCCGACGGTGACGGAAGGTATATTTTGAATTTGGCCGAAAGTGTGTGGAATTATGCCAAAAGCGGGGAGATTTTTGATAAAGATTCCATTGTTAAAATAATCCGCTCCAGAGCTCCGGTGTATGATAAAGGACGTGACGGTCATTATAATCTTATCTCGGCTGTACATAAATCTTTACGCGGTTCCGATGTCGATGCGGCTTTGTATTGGGTGGCCAGAATGATAACATCCGGCGAGGATCCGAAATATATACTCAGAAGGTTGACCAGATTTGCCATTGAAGATGTTTCTTTGGCCGATCCGGGGGCGGTGGTTCAGGCTATTGCTTGTTGGGATACTTATGAGAGATTGGGCTCACCGGAAGGGGATTTGGCGGTTATGCAGCTGGCGGCATATCTTGCTACGGCTCCGAAATCGGTAGGCGTTTACAAAGCTATGCATGCTGCGTTTGATTTGGCCAGAAAAACCGGTTCTTTGATGCCGCCGAAAAATATTCTTAATGCTCCGACTAAGCTAATGAAACAGCTTGGTTACAGTGAGGGTTATGAATATGATCCCGATTGTGAAGACGGGTTTTCGGGGGCTAATTATTTTCCCGAGGGAATGCAAAGAGTTAAGTTATACCATCCGGCAGACCGCGGGTTTGAACGCGAAATTAAAAAACGGGTGGAATATTTTGATAAGTTGCGGCAAGAAAAACAACGGCAGAAAGGAATGAAAAATGAATAAACCCCAGATTGTCGTTGTGAAACAGATTGATGACGGGATGAGGTTAAATCGCTGGTTCTTGAAGTATTATCCGAATCTACCATTGTCGAGATTGCAAAAATTGTTGCGAACCAAACAAATTAAGATTGATGGTAAGAGAGGTGAAACATCGCTTAAGTTGGCGGCAGGGCAAGAAATAAGAATTCCGCCGCTTAATGATGAGGTATCGGCAACAAAAGAAAGAAAAATTTCTGATAACGATAAAGCTTTCATTCAATCCTTGGTTATTTATAAAGATAAAAACATTATCGCTCTTAATAAACCGAGCGGGCTCGCGGTGCAGGGCGGAACCAATACCGTGCGGCATATTGATGCTATGCTGGAGGCCTTGAAATTCGGTAATGAAGAAGCTCCCAAGTTGGTACATAGAATCGACAAAGATACATCGGGTATTTTGGTCTTGGCCAGAGACAGAAAGAACGCCGATATTTTGACCAAGGCTTTTCGTGAGCATAATTTGCAAAAGACATATTTGGCGTTGGTAAAAGGGTGTCCGAAAAAAAGTAAAGGCGAAATTAAGGCTCCGCTGGAAAAAATGGGGGAAAAATCCATAATTGTCGAAGATGGTAAAAAGGCTGTTACCGAGTATGAGGTTTTGGATAATCTCGGTGATAAATTCGCTTTGGTTAGGGCTTCGCCTTTGACCGGACGAACCCATCAAATCAGGGCTCATATGGAATACATCGGAACGCCAATCGTCGGGGATGATAAATATTTTGGCTTAAAAAGAGAAAAATTTAATGGAATTAAAGATAAGTTATATCTTCATGCCTATAAAATAGATTTATCCGATATATATAAAAATGTGAAAATAACTGCCGAGTTGCCGGAGCATTTTAGAGAAGCTTTGGCTTTTTTGGGGTTGAATTGTGAGGAGAAATAGTAATGCGGTTTATCAAAAAAACAGCTTCGGTGATTTGCAGTTTAATTATAATTTTGGCCTTGGGCGGTTTTGTCTTTGTCAGAAATTTTGATTTGAATAAATATAAATCTTATATTGAAGATATCGTTTTAAAAGAAACCGGAAGAGAGCTTAAGATTAATGGTGAGGCTAAGTTAGCGATTTCTTTGGTGCCGACTTTGGAGGTGAATGATGTGGAGTTTGCTAATCCTGATTGGGCATCAACACCGCAAATGGTAAAATTGCAAAAATTGGAAATTAAGGCCGCCATACTTCCTCTGTTAAAAGGAAAAATCGTGGTGGACAAACTGGGTTTAATCCAGCCGGAGATATATTTGGAAAAAGCAGCTGACGGAGCTGTGAACTGGATGTTTACACCAAAATCATCTACCATAAAAAAGGCTGCCGTGGTCAAAAAAACAAACGAGACTACGCAAGAAGTTCCGCTGCTTGCCGCAGGTTTGATTGCCAGAGAAGTCGAGATAGTGAATGGTGTGTTGCTCTACAGCGATATGGCAAATAATGTGACTAAGCAGTTGGTGATTAACGTCATTAATATGAGTATTCCAAACAGTAGCGAAAATACAAACATAAATATTGACGCTGAATTGGATGGCGATGACATCACGGCGGAGATAAGTCTTGATAATTTGGACTCTTTGCTTAATGAGGATAAAGTTAATTTTACCTTTAACGGCAGTGCTTTTAATGTAAAAGCCGATATTGCGGGTGCGGTGGAGGATGTTACGCAGTCGCCAAGGTATGCGGCAGAAGGAAGTGTTACGAATCCTGACGGAAATTTTGGAGCTCCGGCGGTATCGGCCGAGCTTAGGGTAGACGGCGATATAAATCAAGCCGATATAAATTTCAAAAATTTATGGTTGGCAGGTAATCAGATAACCGGAACGGCTAAGGTAAACTGGAGTAAGGCTAAGCCATATGTTAATCTCAATCTTACTTCTCCAAGTATCAATGTTGATAGCTTGACGCAAAGCTCGAAAACATCCTGGCAAATGCCGCAACTCATAAAACAAGCACAAGCATTGGAAATGGTGCCAAATGAAAAAATACCTTATGAATATTTGGGCTTGGTTGACGCTGATGTTATGCTTAATGTTGCAAGGCTTGCTGTTAATAAAGATATTGTGTTGAACAATGTTTTGCTTAATGCCAAACTGCAAAATGAGCAGCTTAATGTTACGAAATTTGATGCCGGTATCGGTGGCGGAAATTTAAGTGCTACTGCTCAAGTGAACGGTAAAGCAAAGACCGCAACTTTACAACTTAAGACCCAAAATATGAAATTGCAGGATTTGCAAAAAGATTTAGCTACAGGAAATGCCGGCAGTATGCAAGTATTAAGCGGTGGTAATTTGGATATAGATGTTAATTTGTCGACCAACGGTGCAACTTATCGTGAGCTTTCACAAAAAGCTTCCGGCAGTGTGATTGCAATTCTCGGAAAGTCAGAAATTAAAACCGGTAAATTATCGTGGTTGGCCAGTAATATCTTTACCAAACTGTTTGAAATTTTGCGGATAGATACCAACACCAATACAAATATGAATATGGAGTGTGCGGTGTTGCGTAGTGATATCGGAAACGGAAAAGCCAACTTCCCGCAAGGAATTGTATTTAACGGTTCTAAGCTAAAAATAATAAGTAGCGGTAATATTAATTTGGTTAATGATAAAATAGATTTCACTATTGCTCCGACCTTAAATAAGTTGGCAGACGGAAATATTGCTCAGGCCTTGGCTTCGTTTGTTAAAATTGAGGGGACCTTAGAGCAACCAAAAATCAGATTGGATAATGAAGCTGCTTTGACAACTATTGTCGGCAGTGTGGCAAGCGGTGGGTTGTATTTGGGGTCGCAAGTGCTTTTGAATGGGGATGAAAGTCCTTGTTACACGGCTTTGCAGGGTACTGCTTATGCGTCAAGATTCCCTAAGCCTACCGGCGTAAAGGCAACAACTCAAGACATATATAACGGAGCCGACGAGCAGACCAGAAAGGCAATAAAAGATTTAGGTAATACCGCAAAAAATTTGTTTGACGCATTTACCGACAACTTAAAAAAATAGGAGGTAGAGGTGAGGAAAATACTCGATCAGGCCGTGAAAGAAATTGCCGATAATCGCGATGAGATTATCAGTAAACTTTTAGAATTTGCGAAGACCGATTTGTTGTTCTTTTGGGGAGAAAATAAGGAATTGGTGTTGCGGCAGAAAGAAAAATGGATGCCGATTTTGGATTGGTCGGCCGAATTGTTAAAGACCGCCCTTAATAAAACCAATACTTTAGATGTACCGGAAAATTCGGCGATGAAGGCTCCTTTGGGCGTTGTACTGAGAAAAATGAGTGATAAGGAATTGGCTTGCTTTTATGCGGCGACCCTTAACATGAGATCAACATTATTGGCCTTGGCTTTGGTTAAAGGTAAAATTAATGCCGAAAAAGCTTGTGAACTTTCTTATCTGGAAGAGTTGTGGCAGAATGAAATGTGGGGAACCGATAATGAAGCTGCCGCAAAAAGAAAAGAAAGATGTGATGAACTTAAAGAAATTGAAAATTATCTTAGGTCATGAAAGAAGTTACCATCAGAGTTAAGGGACGAGTACAAGGTGTTGGGTATCGTCGTTGGGCAGTGGCAAAAGCTAAAGAAATCGGCGGAATATCCGGTTGGGTGCACAATGATTGCGACGGCTCGGTCGTGCTTAGGTTAAGAGGGGAGCCGGATAACATAGATTTAATGGTTGCCGCATGTCAAAAAGGACCGCTGTGGGGCAGAGTGGATACCGTGGAGTTTGTGGTTGGTAGAATTAGCTCTTTCTTGCCGCCGGTGGAAGAGGGTATCTTTACCAGAGTTTAAATTCTTTTATCTGCACTATGACAAAATTGTGCTAACGGGCAGTTGGGACAGTCTGGTTTTTGAGCTTTGCAGATATAACGACCAAACAGTACCAGCCAGTGATTGACATATAAACGGTAATCATGCGGGAGCTGGTTTAAGTCGGCTTCAACCCCCAAGGGAGTGTTGTTGTCGCTGAGTTCTAATCGTTTGGCCAAGCGAAGAACATGAGTATCTACCGCGACGGTAGGTTGATGCCACCAGACATTGAGCAAAACATTGGCGGTTTTGCGGCCAACTCCGGGGAGGGTTTCTAAAATATCGCGGTCGTTGGGAACTTCGCCGGAATACTTATCTACCAAAATCTGGGACAAGGCCATTATATTTTTGGCTTTGTTGTTATATAGACCGATAGTCTTGATATGCTCCTTGAGTTTGTCGATACCCAAATCCAACATTTGTTGCGGAGTGTCGGCAAGTTTGAATAGCTCTTTGGTGGCCTTGTTAACTCCTTTATCGGTACTTTGAGCCGATAATATAATGGCGACCAACAATGTATAGGCATTATGAAATTCAAGCTCACTTTTAGGTGTGGGATTAGCCTGTTTTAAGACATCAAGAATTTGACATATTTCTGATATATTTCTCATGCCTTTACACCTCCGGCACCGGCGGCTTTGGGTGCGTTTTCATCTAAGGGCCAACGCGGACGGGGTTTGAAATCCAAATCGTTATATAAACCTCTAAGTGCTCTTTCAACTCCGGCCCAAGCAATCATGACGCCGTTATCGGTACAGAATTTTATCGGCGGAGCGGCAAAAATTAATCTTTCTTTATCGGCTAAGTCTTTTAGGTGTTCTCTTAAGTAGGTGTTGGCCGCAACTCCTCCGGCAACGACTATGTGCTTTCCTTCGGGACACTGCTTGCGGAAGATGGTAATAGCTTTTTGCAGTTTGTGAAGCAAGCTTTCGGTGACGGCTTTTTGGAAGCAGGCACAAATGTCGGCAATATCCCGTTTACGCATGATGGCGTGTTCAATTATGCCGTCTTCGGAATAAGATTCAATAATCTTGCGAACGGCGGTTTTAAGGCCGGAAAATGATAAATTGCAATCCGGTGAGTTGTAAAGCGGACGCGGTAGAACAAAACGATTTTCGTCGCCCAAGGCTGCCATTTTTTCGATTATGGGGCCGCCGGGATAGCCTAGTCCCAGCATCTTGGCAACTTTGTCAAAGGCTTCGCCGGCGGCATCATCAATGGTGGTGCCCAGTCTTTCAAAATCGCCGACACCTTTGACAATTAGAATTTGGCAATGACCGCCGGAGGTAAGCAACAGTAAATAAGGGTAACTGACATCGGAATTGAGGCGAGCGGTCAGAGCGTGGCCTTCCAGGTGATTTACGGCAATAAAGGGCTTGTTTAAAGCTAAAGATAAAGCTTTGCCGGCCATAACTCCTACCGTTACTCCGCCGATTAAACCGGGGCCGGCGGCGGCAGCAACAGCATCAATGTCTTGAGGTTTGATACCGGCTTTTTTGAAAGTTTCTTCAATTATCTCGTCGATATGCTCAAGGTGAGCACGGGCGGCAATCTCCGGAACCACACCACCGAAATTTTTGTGCTCGCTCTGCGTTAGTACGGTCGAGCCCAAGATTTCTTTTTTGTCATTGACTAAAGCTGCGGCAGTCTCGTCACAGCTGCTTTCTATTCCCAGCACTATCATTGTTCATTCTTCTTTACAAATTTAATTTGCAGTTGCTTCTTTTTTTATATTGTATACACTATAAAAAAAATCTTGCCAAGCCTTTAATTGCACAATAACGGGAGATGTAATATGTCGAAGAAAAACGAAGCGGTTACCGAAACAATATCAGAAGAAGTGGTTGCTCCTAAAAATAAAAAACGCAAAGCCAAAATTTTATCTTTGGTGGTAGTTGTTGCAGTTGCGGTGCTGGGGTATAAATTGTGGGAAAATCCTCAACTTTTGAATCAATTCAAAGATATGTGGGCGAATAAAAAAACCGAAGAGGATATATATCTGGTGCAAATAAACGAGTTGCAAAAACAACTTGCAATGCTTAAGACAGAGGTGGCGGAAGTGGCTCAAATGGCAGCTAATCCTGATTTGTCGACAGTTAATCAAAAGTTGGAAAATATGGAAAATATTACGGTTAATACCATAAAGTCAAAAGCTGATGTCGATGCCGTTTTGGGTTTGGTGCAGAGAATGGACAGAGCCGAAAGCAAGATTGATGATTTGGCAAAGGTTACCGATAAATCCGCCTTAACTCTTACGGCAGCAATGTTGGTAAAAGATGCGGCTGAACGCGGCGGAAGTTTTGTTTATGAGGCCGAAGTTTTAAATGAATTGGCGGCCGGAAATTATAAAATTGCCAAAGAAATTGCCTTGATTAATAAAGCTGCAACCGAAGGAGTCCCGTCTTTAAGTGAGTTGCAGCACAGATTTGCCGAAGTTTATGCTAAGGAATTTGAAGTGGTTGATGAAACTTTAGCTTCGGCAGATAATTGGAAAGACAGAATTTATTTGCAACTGCAAAAGGTTGTAAAAATTGAGAAAACATCAGATGAAAAAAATCAGCCGCTTACCGAAAAAGATGTTTTCTGGGCAACCTTGAGCGAGATGGTAGCTGTCGGTGAAACCAAACAAGCCGTATCATTTATTGATAAGCCTATTAATGAAGAGTGGGCTAATAATAAGAATTTGCAAGAGTGGAAAGTACAGGCGGAAATGTATAATGATTTCTATTATGCAATTTCAAAAATTTCGGCTAATGCGTTGGCGGTAATGAAAGTTAAATTTTTGCAAAACAATTAAAGCAAAGCCCCGTGAAACGGGGCTTCGGTTTTAGAGATATTTGAGTGCGGCAAATCCGCCAATCAGCAAGGCTAAGAATAATACTGATAATATGCCCAAGTGTTTTTCGATAAATATTTTCATTGGGGCACCGTATTTCTTTAATAACCATGCAACTAAGAAAAATCTCATGCCGCGGGCAAGAACAGAGGCAATGGTAAATACTACCAAATCAAGGTGTACAACACCGCTGGCAATAGTGATAATCTTGTAGGGGAATGGGGTGATACCTGCTCCGAAGACTATCCAGGCACCATATTCGTGGTAGTAATTTTCAAATTCGTGAAATTGCTCAAAAGCATTATAAAATTCCAAAATCGGCTTGGCAATCATGTCAAACGCAAATATGCCGATGCCATAGCCAAAACAACCGCCAAATACACTGGCAAAAGTGGCCAGTCCGGCAATACGCCATGCTTTATTCGGGGTGGCTAAAACCATGGGAATGAGCATGACATCAGGGGGAATCGGAAAAAATGAGCTTTCGGCAAAAGCCACGATAAATAAAAATAACATGGCGTTTGGTTTAGCCGACAGATCCAGCATTACATCGTAAGTGCGTTGCACAATGTGGCGAAAATATTTTATCATCGTCAGTAAAACTCCAAAAAATAGTAATTAGTGGTGGCAGTGACAGCCGGATTTGCCACAAGAACATTCCGGCTCGGATTGCTGGCGAATAAAAGCTTCAAAAGTGTTACTTAAGAGCATGGCTATAGTCATAGGACCTACGCCGCCGGGAACCGGTGTGATGTAAGAAGCTTTACCTATGGCACTATCATAATCAACATCGCCACAGAGCTTACCATCTATTCTATTGATGCCGACATCAATGACAACGGCTCCTTCTTTGAGCCAATCACCTTTTATCATCTTGGCTCTGCCGCAAGCGGCGACAACTATATCCGATGTCTTTATGATATCAGGAAGATTGGTGGTTTTGGAATGAGCTAAAGTTACGGTACAGTTATGATTGGTGAGCAGCATGGCAATAGGTTTGCCGACAATGTTGGAACGACCGATAACAACGGCGTTTTTGCCTTTTAGTTCAATGCCGGTTGAAAGTAGTAAGTGCATTATTCCTTTAGGGGTTGCCGATATAACTGCTTGTTCGGAATTATAGGAGAGTAATCCACTGTTATAAGGGCCAAAGCCATCAACATCTTTTGATGATCTTATGCGGGATAAAACCTTTAGGGTGTCGATATGTGAGGGGAGAGGAAGTTGAACGATTATGCCATTAATGTGGTGGTTGGAATTTAATTCGTCAATTACTTCCAATAGTGCGTTTTCGCCGATTGAGGACGAAAATTCCATGACCTCGCAGCCCATTCCGATTTTGGCGGCGGCTTTTTGTTTGTTGCGAACATAAATTTGGCTGGCTTCGTTGTCTCCGACCATGATTACGGCGAGAATCGGTGTTTCTTCGGTGGGAAGAGCGGAAATTTTATCGGATAAATTTTGCAGGACTTTTTCGGCACATTCCTTACCTTTAATGATATTGGTTTCCATCTCCCCTCCGTATTATTTTAATTTATTTTCTAAATCTTTTACTTCGCCAGTTATAAGGATTTTTTTGTATCTGTCAAGTTCGCCAGAGATTATTTGAAAATTTGATTTGGCAAGATGTAATTTTTTGGCCAGTAAAGAAATCAGTTCTTGGTTGGCTTTGCCTTTTTCGGGGATACTTATAATGTTTATTTTTAGAAATTCATCACCGTTGGGAGCGGTAAAAATTCCTGATATCTTACAACAAGAAGAGTTAGGCTTGAGCCTAATTCTTAAAATAATCCCGTCATCTGTGTTATCGTAAAACAAATTATCCTGCTATCAAAACACGGATACTAACGATTACACGGTATACGAAATAAACCGCTAAGAGCAAAATAAACGGCGAAAAATCAATGCCTGAATAGGTGGTAGGTATTTTTGATTTGATTTTTTCATATACCGGAACCGTAACTTTATCTAACAGCTCAACGGTTTTTTGAGCATATTTGTTGGAAGGCTCAAGAACCTTGAAATGAATGAGCCAAAACAAGACCACCTGTACAACGATGATTTTGAAATAAATGTCAACGATGAGTGCTAAAATTTCAAAAATGGGGTCAAATATAATCATAACTTAAAATCCCTTATGTTTGTTGGTTATTATCTATTGGCATAGCCTAAGTTTTTTTAGATGTCAACTATTATGCCGACATTTCGTTGGAATGCTGCTTAAACATTGCGGCTCTGAACCCTTGCAGCTTGCGGATTTTTTCGCGAGTACTTGCGGCTACTTGCGGAGTTTTACCCTCCTGTCGCATTTTGAGCCATTCTTCTTTGGAAATACCATTACGCATGGCCGTAAACATGGCAATCATTTCTTCACGATGTTGTTTAGCGGCGGCTATTTTTTCGTAAGCTTGGTCTGGGGTGTGGGTTTCGGGACGCAAACGAACAAAGCTTTCGCCGATGCCATGTTCCAGCGAATCGGTATTTATCTCTGCTTTTAATTTTCTTTCACCAAGGCTTATGATTTCCGGCGTCAGAGCCAGGGTACTAATAGCGGCGGTGGCTGCTATAGCCTCTCTTCTTTCGGCTCGCTCTTTGGCTTCAAAGTATTCTTTGCTGTCGGCGTGAGATTTGGTATTTTGCGTCTTTTCTCTCAAACGACGTAACTCGCTAAGTTTGAAAGTTAAAAATTTGAGCTTCTCTTTGGCTTCGGCTTGTAACCTGCTGTTGGAGTTGAAGGCCGCACCGCTGTATAGCTGGATAACGCGTTTAATATCAGTTTCACGGTCGTCCAAAAAGCTAATGAATGTATTGCGGGCAACAATTTCATCTTCCGTCGTGCCATCGGTTCGAATAGCAATTTCAATTTGTTGCTGCCGTTCAATCCAATCATAATATTCGGCTTTGGGGTCTTCGCCGGAGTATAATTTTTGCAGACTTTCGGCAATCATAAAGTCAAGGTCAAAACTTTCCATAACTTGGTTGCCGACATTAACCTTGGTAACCTCTGCTGTTTCGCGGGATTGCCATAAAAGCGGCGACCATTGCGAAGAAAAATTGGCATAATTGCCGTTGCTCTTGGTGGCCATATGATCAATTAAGTCATCGTAGCGAGAAGGTATGTTCTGAGCTTTAAGCAGTGCATCGGCTTTGGCTTTGAGATTCTCTTTATCCATTGCCGAAAGATGTGCCGCAACAGCTTGGTTACGTTCTCTTATTTCCTGCGGAATATAGGTGTGCGGAAAGGGGCGATTTTCTTGTTCAAAGTTAAGCTGTTCTTTGAAATCTTCGTAACCGGCAAACTCTCCGCTGTCGGTGATGTCAACATCCGAGAGGTTTACTATCATGTTTTCCATAAACTTGCTCCCCTTATAGTTAAACTTGCTCAAAAATCAATTTGCCTTCTTCAAGCCAAATAATACGGTCAATAACCCATTGGCTGATTTGCTCGATCTTTTCCAATTCAACACCCATGGCTTGACCTATCTTGCCTATTAAAATAACTTCGAGTTCGGATAAGTCTCCGTCGGAGTTGGTAAGTAAGCAGCACTCCTTTATGAGCTGTAGAGCTGCTTGGCGATTTTTGATTTTTGATACTTCTTGAATGAGCTCTTCGTCGGTGAGTTTTTGCAAAACTCTGTCGGCATTGGCTCGGGTGATACCAAAGGCAATCGCCAAGTCTTTAATGAAAGCTTTTTCTTCATCGTCAAAATTGCCGTCACAGCGGGCAAGACTCGCTAAGGTTTGAACAAAAATTATTCTCTCTTCTTCCGATAATTGCGAAATGTAGTTTGTTTGAGCTTCCATATTAAAACCAGACATTTGATATCTCCCGATAATTATAAATACAAGTTGAGGTTAGCAGAAATATCTGCTTTTTTCAATTAAAATAAGGGAAAAAAGTAAAAAAAGTTTGAAATATCGTAAATATTGACTTACCATACCTCTTAAAGTCGTGGAGTATTGTATAAAAAATGAAAAAATATTATATCAAAACATTTGGCTGTCAGATGAATGTTTATGATTCTCACCGTGTGGCCGTTATCCTCGAAAATATGGGATTGAGCGTGGCTTCGTCTATCAAACAGGCCGATCTGGTGATTTTTAATACTTGTCATATCAGAGAAAAAGCTACCGAAAAGTTGTTTTCTGATTTGGGCAGAATCAATCTGATTAAACAAGAAAGAGCCGCCGAGGGAAAAAATACCGTTATCGGGGTGCTTGGATGTGTGGTTCAGGCAGAAGATGAGCAAATTGCCAAGAGAGCAGACTTCGTGGATTTTGCTTTGGGGCCTTTGACTTATTATCGATTGCCAGAAATTTTGCAAAAAATAGCTCGCAAGTCGGGGCAAACAATTATTGATACCGATTTTCCGGCTATATCAAAATTCGACTTCTTACCTGAGAATAAAAGCACCGGAGGTTGTTCTTTTTTGGCAATTCAGGAAGGATGTAATAACTTCTGTACTTATTGTGTCGTGCCTTATACCAGAGGCGTGGAAACCTCAAGACCGGTTGAGCAGGTTATTGAAGAGGCTAAAAAGTTGGTTGCCGAAGGGACTGTGGAAATTAACCTCTTGGGGCAAAATGTCAACTCCTACCATGGCGAAGATAAAAACGGCAAAGAGCAGAATTTAGCTTATCTGCTCCGCAAATTGGATGAACTCGACGGCTTGAAAAGAATCCGCTATACTACTTCTTATCCGGCCGATGTTACCGATGATTTAATCGAATGTCATCGTGATATTAAAAAATTGATGCCTTATCTACATTTGCCGATACAGTCGGGTTCGGATGCCATATTAAAGGCGATGAACAGAAGGCACACTTCGGGAGAATATCTGGAAATAATTGATAAGTTAAAATCGGCTAATCCGAATTTGGGTTTTTCTTCGGATTTTATCGTCGGGTTTCCGGGTGAAAGTGATGCCGATTTTGCAAAGACTTTGGAAGTTGTTGATAAAGTTAAATTTATTCAGGCTTTTTCTTTTAAGTATTCGAAACGTCCCGGAACGCCGGCCGCCGTTATGCCAAATCAGGTAGAAGAAAAAATCAAAAAAGAAAGATTGCAAATATTGCAAGACAAATTGTTTGATTATCAGCTGAAGTTTAATCAAAGTTCGGTCGGAAAAACAATGGAAGTGCTGTTTGAGGATAAAGGTCGCCACCAGGGACAACTCACGGGCAGAACTCCTTATATGCAAAATATATACGCCGATGCCGATAAGGACTTGTTGAACAAGATTGTTAGTGTTAAAATAGAAGAAGTGACAATGAATTCGTTGTCGGGTAAAATCGTAAAGGAATAATCGCAATGGCAGAAATCAGTTTTGAATTATTTAATAATACTTTGGTACAACAGTTGGTCGGTGCTCAGGACGCCAATTTGAAAATGCTTGAGAAAAGCTTGGGCGTGGAAATTACCAATTTTGGCAACAATATTAATATCAAAGGCGAAAAAAGTGCCATCGAACAGGCCAAAACCGCGATTGATGTTTTGTATAATAAGGTTAGCCGCGGTATTGAAATCGGTGAACAAGAGGTTAAGGCAGCGGTTAGAATCAGCGGCGGAAGCACCGATACGCAAACCGCTCAGGATTTGAGCAATATTGTACTTAAAACCAAAAAAAGACATATCTATCCGCGGTCGGCAACTCAGGCCGAATATATTCAAACCATGATGCAAAATGAATTGGTGTTCGGGTTGGGGCCTGCCGGTACCGGTAAAACTTATTTGGCGGTGGCTTTGGCGGTGTCGATGATGCTTGAGGGTGCTATCGATAAAATCATTTTATCAAGACCTGCGGTGGAAGCCGGTGAAAATTTAGGCTTTTTGCCCGGCGATTTGAAAGAAAAAGTAGATCCGTATTTGCGACCGCTCTATGATGCCTTGTATGAGATGTTGCCGGCCGAACAGGTGGATAAAAAAATTACTTTGGGTGAAATCGAGATTGCTCCGCTTGCCTTTATGCGTGGTCGTACTTTGTCAAATGCGTTCGTGATTTTAGATGAGGCTCAAAATACAACTCCGATGCAAATGAAAATGTTTTTGACCCGTTTGGGCGAAAATTCTCGAATGGTGGTTAACGGTGACTTGAGCCAAGTCGACTTACCGCGTGGCGTGGTTTCGGGACTTAGAGATGCTCTGGAGGTATTGAAAGGAACTCCGAATATTGCCTCGGTCAGGTTCTCGGCTGATGATGTGGTTCGTCACGGGTTGGTTGCCAAGATAGTTCAGGCTTATGAAAAAAAGAGTAAAAACGAGTATGGCGATGAGTAATCTTCTGGAAGTTATCGTTGATGATGATAGGTGGTTGAAACTGCCCGTGGATATTGAGAAATATGCCAAAGATGTGTTTGCCGAAACTGTTGAATATATGCAAGAAAACGGTCTTGATGAAGGCTTAAGTTACGGAAAATCCGTAACGGCAAATTTGAGCCTGAGCAATGATAATCAGGTCAAAGAGTTGAACTCGGAGTTTAGAAAAAAAGATGCTCCGACCAATATATTATCTTTTGCCAATATTGATGATGACAATTTTCCCGATGATTTTTGCGATGGTGAAATCTTGGAAGCAGGTGATATGATTATGTCGCTTGAGACTTTGCAAAAAGAAGCGGAAATTAAAAAAATTCCATTGCAAGATCATTTTGCTCATCTGCTGGTACACGGAGTTTTGCACCTGGCGGGATACGACCATCAGAGCGATGACGAAGCCGAGGAAATGGAAGCAATCGAAATTGATATTTTACAAAAAATGGGAATAAAAAACCCTTATGCCGACGAGGAGATAATTTAGAAAATGACCGAAGAAGAAAATCGCGAAGAAAAAGTAAATATTTTTGCTAAGTGGTTTAAACCCAAACAACAAGAAAATGTGCGTGAAACCATCGAGGATTTGATTGAAGAAGCTGCTTTTAACGGCGATGAAGATTTGAGCGAACACGAGCAACTTATCTTGAACAATGTTTTGGATTTGAAAGACAGAAAATGCGGTAATGCCATGATTCCGAGAGCCGATATCACAGCTTTTCCGAAAGACGGTAATGTGCAAGATTTGGCCGAGTTGATGATAAACGAAGGACATTCAAGAATCCCGATTTATGGCGAATCGTTGGATGATATTATCGGTATTGTTCATGTTATCGATTTGGTTAAGGAAGTGTTGCAAAACCGCGGTGAAGCAAAAGTTGCGGACATTATCAGCGATAAGATAAAATTTGTATCGCAAGAAAAAAGAGTGCTGGATTTGTTGAAAGAAATGCAACAAGAAAAAATTCACATGGCGGTGGTCGTGGATGAGTATGGCGGAATTGAGGGGTTGCTCACAATAGAGGATTTGCTGGAAGAGATTGTGGGAGATATTGAGGACGAGTATGATCGTGAAGATGATCCGTTGATTTGCCGTCAGCAAAACGGTAATATCTTGGCCGACGGAAAGGCCGAGTTGGATGAAATTAAAGATGTTGTGGGTATGGATTTGTGTGAGGGGCTGAGCGAAGAAGAGGTCGATAATCTTGAAACCTTAAACAGTCTCATCGTTCATTTTATTCAGCGAATTCCCGAAAAAGGGGAACTGGTTGAAGGTAATAACGGCGTTAAATTCAGAATCTTGGATGCCGACCCGTGCCAGGTTAAAAAAGTGGTTATTGTTAAACCACAGCTTAAAGAAGAAGCCAAAGGCGAATAATGCAATATTTACTAAAACATGCCAAATTAACGGCTTTGGTCGCCGGAGCTTGCAGTGCTTTAGGTTTTGCTCCGTATTATTATTGGCCGGTAATGTGGTTGGCTTTTGGTTTGTGGTTTTGGTTGTTATTGAATAGCGATAGCCGTAAAAAATCTTTCGCTGTTGGTTATTGGTTCGGATTTTCGCATTTTGCTTGTTCTTTATCATGGATTGGTAATGCCTTGTTGATTGAGCCGGATAAATTCGGCTGGTTATATCCTCTTGTTTTACTAGGCAGCGGCGGATTTTTCGGGCTGTTTTTTGCCGTGCCGACAATGGTTGTGGCAAAAATTAATGCTCCTTGGAAAAAGTGGCTGGCTTTGGCTGCGGCTTTTGTTATCGGCGAATGGGTCAGAAGTTTTATTTTTACCGGTTTTCCGTGGAATCTATTGGGTTATGTTTGGGCATTTTCCGATGAGCTTATTCAAGTTGCAGCTTGGGGCGGGACTTATCTGTTGTCTTTGATTGCTATGTTGTTCTTTACCGCTATCGGAATCTATTTTAAGGAAAAAGATAAACAAACTTTTGTCAGGGTATTAATTGTTGTGATTGCTTTGCCATCGTTTTTATGGGTTGGCGGATATTTAAGACTAAAAAACATCAATATTGAAGAAACCGATACAGTTGTGAGAATCGTGCAACCCAGCATAAAACAACAGATGAAATGGCAAAAGCAAGAACTGGAAAATAATTTTGGGCAGTATTTGGATTTGAGCGAGGCGGATGGTGATAAAAAACCGAATCTTATCGTGTGGGGAGAGACGGCATCACCGTTTATGCTGGATGTGGATGATATCCATATGAATGAGGCCAAAAAAATCATTCCTCAAGGAGCATATCTTATAACCGGTATGATATCTTATCAGCTAAAGGGTGATTTTTATGTGCCGCATAATTCCATGGCGGTGATTGATGATGAGGGCAGAGTTGTAGATTATTATCATAAAACCCATTTGGTGCCGTTTGGAGAATATATTCCGTTGCGAGAGTATTTGCCGGAGTTTATTAAACCGGTGGCCAATGCCATCGGGACTTTCGGAAAAGGCGAGGGGCCGAAAAATATTAAATTACCGGGGTTGCCGAGTTTTAGTGCCATTATTTGTTATGAAGCAATTTTTCCGCATGAAATATTAAATGACGGCGAAAAACCTGATTTTGTGATAAATCTGACCAATGACGGTTGGTACGGCAACTCCTCCGGACCTTATCAGCACTGGGTGGCAACCAAATTGCGAGCCGTGGAAGAGGGGGTGGCAATCATCAGAGCGGCAAATAACGGCATTAGCGGTATGATTAATGCTAATGGTCAAGAAAAAAATTTTTTAGCACTTAATTATAAGGGGTTTGTCGATGTAAATTTAGATAAACCAATGGTTGAAAAGACCTTATACGGCAAGTTGGGTAATTGGGGAATAATCACCTTTTGCTTGATTTTATTCTTTTTAACAGGTATAAAGGAAAGTGGGCACCAGAAAAAGTTGTAGTTGTTTGGCTTTGGTGTCTTGATAAAAACTTATTTGTAATTGCTTTTATGATAAGGACTTGAAAAATGAAATCAATATCGCGAAAAGCATCAAGAGGGCGGACGCCTTCGGGAGCTCCGAATCCGATTGATATCCATGTTGGGAAACGCATAAGAATGCGTCGCAACTTATTGGGCTGGAGTCAAGAAAAATTGGGAGATTTGCTCGGCTTGACATTTCAGCAGATACAAAAATACGAAAAAGGCTTAAACAGAGTCAGTGCCAGCAGATTGTGGGATTTTAGCGTTGTTTTGGATGCACCGATAAGCTTCTTTTATGATGATATGGATAAGACTGTGGCAAAACAAAGCCCCAGAATGTTCAGCAATCCGGAAGCTGATTTGGTTTTGAACGAAGAAACCGAAACTTTTAATGCCGATCCGATGTTAAAGCAAGAAACTTTGGAATTGGTACGGGCTTACTATAAAATTCCTAATCGGCAGGCGGCCAAACATTTGTTTGATTTAATCGTCGCTATGTCAAAGAGTACTTATTTGTACAATAAAGACGATGACAAAGAAGAAAATAAATAGAAAAATCCGGCTTTGCCGGATTTTTTTTAAGTTGTGATATTTAATCCACAGAGCTAGCTTTTTGCTTGAGGTTGGGATGGGCTTTAATTAATATCTGGTTATTAAGTGCGGAGTATGTGTATAATGTGGCATTTTAAATATCAACAGCCGGACTATAAAAGGGTTTTTAAGCAAATAAAAAGGTTGAGCTGGGAAGAACAACGGCAAAGGGTTGATTTGCTCTATCAACAGCTCAGCAAAGATAAGGCTTTTCGCAAAGAATTAATGCGTAAGGCTATACATTTGAGCTCGCTTTGGATACCGGCGGCGATATATTTTATGCCCAAGATTGTTTTGGTGCCGATTTTATTGGTAATATTGGTCGGTAATGTGATTTTGGAATATGGAAATTTTAAGAAATATCCATGGGCCAGAAAATCTTTTGGAATTTTGTTTTTAAGAACCTTACGCAATAAAGAGACCTCGCGAGAGCATTTTCAGTTTACCGGAGCAATATATGTGTTGTTTTCCTCGTTGTTGTGCTTGTGCTTTTTCTCTAAAGAAGTAGGTGCGATTGCTTTGACGGTGATGTTGGTATCTGACAGTGCCGCAGCTCTAGTTGGACGGTCAATCGGAAGAATTAAAATATATAAAAATAAAACCTTGGAAGGTACTTTGGCATTTTTCTTATCTGCCGTTGTTATAAATCTGTTGTTTTGGCCGGTATACCCGTTTGGATGGTTGAGTGTGTTGGCTTGTTTGGTGGCGACTTTGGTAGAAGTTTTTGAAGATAAAATTGAAATAGATGATAATTTGTCGATACCGATATTTTTTGCGGCGGTATTGTCTTGGGTATAGATAAAAATTAATTTCTTTTTAAGAAAAAATGTGGTAAAATAAAATCCGTACGGAGTAATTAACCGTGCGGATTTTTCTTAAGAAAACCAAGATTTAAGGACGCAACAAGGATGTTGAGTAAAGTACTTAAACATAGCCTCTTT
>CASEYY010000029.1 GCA_949292335.1 uncultured Pseudomonadota bacterium | reverse complement strand
TGTGGTTTGCGTGAAGTTTTGGAAGCTGAAAAAAACGTATCTTTGCCCGCGCAAAATGGCACTTCGGCGATGGGCGAAGCTACTGTGCCGGATGTAACCAAGACGGAAAAATCTTCTGTCCGTTCCACAAATGCCGATATACAGAAACTTCCTTAAAAACCGTTGAAGGTTATCAGGCTTGGGAAATTTTATTAAAACTTTCCAAGCCTGACCTATCTCTTGCCCTTTCTTTAGCTCAAAACCTTGGGCTGGATATGGAAATTATGAGCGAACTTTTGCCAGTTGGAATAAGAGGAATGGTTAATACCAATGATTAATCTGCCAAAAGTACCTGTAGTTTTTTTCTTAAAAAGAATTGTAATTATGGTATTCATAGTAACTTATTTAATTATTTTTTTAAGAACACTGGTGTTTTATTTTTTTATAATAGCCTCTTTTATAAAGTAATATTTTTTTAGAAAAAATAGTGTTTTTTTCTAAAAAATAAAAATATATTTATAGTATTTTCAATATGCTTATAGTATTTTTTTATAATTCAAAAAAACTTTACTTTTTAGAAAAAATAGTATATATTTCTAAAAACAAAAGGAGATCATGCTATGACAAATAAAGAAAAGATTCTATTGGAAATACACCGTCATAAACCCGGATGGGCCTTTTCTGCAACTGACTTTTCAAAGGATTTTAAGCGAGGAGAAATCGACGTAGCCTTATCCACTTTGACAGAGGAAGGAAAGATTCGTCGTGTCTTTAGAGGAATATATGATTATCCGATGTATAGCAGTATTTTAAAAAAAAATGTGGCACCTGATACAGATCAAATAGCAAAAGCAATAGCTAGGAGGTTTAACTGGGTTATTTTCCCTGATGGTGATACCGCTCTTAATTATTTAGGATTATCGACTCAAATGGTAGCTAAACCAGTATATCTATCTGATGGACCAAGTAAAATATATACCACAGAGGGATTAACAATAGAGTTTAAACATATTGCTAAAAAAGAGATTATTGCGGCAGATGAAACAGCATCTTTAATTATTCAAGCTATAAAGGCTGTTGGTGAAGCACAAATCTCAGAGGCTTTTATTCAGACCTTGTCTTGTAAGTTTACAAAAAAAGAATGGGACAGCATTCTTACTAATAGCATTCGGGCAACAGCATGGATTTATAATATTATAAAAAAAGCAGCCAACTTAGCAGAGGGATACTAACTATGGATAAAATTGCTTTTGCAAAACCTGAACAACGTAAAGCGCTTTTATTGGAAGTTGCTCATAAAGCAAATTTAGAACCTCATATCGTAGAAAAGGATTTTTGGGTATCGTGGATTTTAGGTAAAATATTTTCCGATAAAGAGTTAAATAAAATTTTATGCTTTAAAGGCGGTACATCTCTATCTAAAGTTTTTGGATTAATCGAAAGGTTTTCGGAAGATATTGATTTAATATTAGCGCAAAGCACAGTATTGAAGGAAGGTGAAAATCTTTATCAATCCTCTAATAGCAAACAAGCCTCTTTCAATGCCATTATTGAAGAACGTGCCGGGGTATTTATTTCGAATGAATTAAAAGAGATGATTGCTAAAGTTGTATCACCAGTTTGTCAGATAAAAGAAGATGAAACTGACAAACATGTGTTGTATACCATTTTTCCAAGATTATTTGATTATGGCTATATTCAACCGACTGTCAAATTAGAAATTGGCCCTTTAGCCCTTTGGAATCCGCATGAACAATATCCAATAGATTCATTCCTAGGGAAATATTTACCGGAGCTAGGATTAGATAGACCGATTGTGACAACTATAAAACCACAAAGAACATTCTGGGAAAAGATTACAATTTTACATCATGAAGCTCATCGACCGGTCAACAGCATTGTTCCGGTTCGCTATTCTCGGCATTATTATGATATTTATAAAATGGGACATACAAAGGTCAAAAATGAAGCTTTTCAAAATTTGGATATTTTGAATGAAGTCATTTTATTTAAAAAGAGATTTTATCCTCGAGGATGGGCTAAATATGATGAAGCAATTCCGGGAACAATGAAGTTAATTCCATCAACCGTCAATATAAAAGTATTGGAAGATGATTATTTCAGGATGAAACGTATGATATATGGTGAAGTTCCAGATTGGAATGAAATTATCATATATCTTTCTGAACTGGAAAAAGAAATAAACAATTTGTAGAAAAACAGATCATTTTTCAATAATCTTTTTTTTATGATATTAAAGTTTAGAACTTTAAATTCGCAAAAGTCATCTAAAAAACGTAAAAACATTAAAAATTCTAAAGAAAAATAGTTGGTTATGTACCTCAACCATAAAGTTGGGGTGTTTTTTTATGGGAAAATCATGAGTGCAGTTAAAAATTTAAGTATCAGATTATCAGCCGTTGGCGGCGATAAAGTCCGGCAGGAATTTAAAAACCTCGGAGATGACGGAGATAAGGCTTTTAGGCGTATTACTCAAGTTATTACTCCGGCTAATGATAATTTGAAGGCCTTAGATGCAACGGCTCGCTCTTTTAATGAGGTTATTCGGCAAGGTACGGCTTTATTTGGAGCTTATCTTGGATTTCAGGGGTTAAAGAATACATTTTCTTCGATTTTTAATGCAAATACAACCTTTGAAAGATTATCAGCCTCATTAAAAACCGTAACCGGTTCTACCAAAGCGGCTCAAGAAGCTTTTACGTTAATTGAAAAATTTGCGATTAATACGCCATACCAGCTCAATGAAATTGTTGAGGCTTTTATTCGTCTTAAAGCCTTAGGGCTTGACCCTTCGGAAGAGGCATTAACTTCTTACGGCAACACAGCTTCTGCATTTAGCAAAAATATGATTGATTTTGTGGAAGCCGTTGCCGATGCAACTGTTGGTGAATTTGAAAGGCTCAAAAGTTTTGGTATTAAAGCCAATACATTAACTGATGAAGTTAAATTCACTTTCGCCGGAGTTACAACAACCGTAAAGAAAAATGCCGCCGATATTGAAAAATATCTTCGTTCACTCGGTGATGTAAATTTTGCCGGAGCGATGGACGAACAAATGAAAACCATGAACGGCGTATTGTCCAATATTGAAGACAGTTTTGAAAAAATCTATCGTCAAATCGGGCAAAGCGGTCTTAATGAAGCTCTAAAATCCACTTTTACTCAATTCAACGAATTAGTGGAAAGTGGCGGAGGTGCCGCAGATACCATAGGTAAAACCTTAGCAACCGCGGTAAATATCGCCTCGGACGCTTTCTTTTTATTAGCAGAACACGCAGATATAGCTCTAACTCTTTTGAGTGTGCGCCTTGGTTCTTCGGCAATTATGGGCGGAATTAATCTGCTTAAAGCCGGAGTTGGTTATCTGCAGGTTAGCTTAGCCGGTCTGTCTGTATCAGCTAAATCTGCCGTTGCCGGAATTGCGATGATGAGCCAAGTATCTAAATTGGCGGCGGCGCAAATGGCGATAACCGCAACAGCCGCCGGAGTTTTGAAAGGTGCACTGGCTTTAATCGGTGGTCCGGCTGGTCTGGCTGTTTTAGCTGGAATGGCCATTTATAAACTTGTAGATAGTCATAATGTCGCCCAAAAAGCCGCCAAAGACCACGCAGAAACCTTAAAGAAGTTGCAAGATGAACTCAAAGCTACCGCTCAAGAAGCGACAAAGTTTTCTGCCGAACAAACCAAAGACATGGCTTTGGCTGAATGGGGCTTAAAACTTAAAACCGCCGAGCAAAATATAAAAGACTTGCGAAAAGAGTTAAAAAACACCGGTGGATTATCTTTTTTAACTCGTTTTACGCCAAATGCTCTTTTAGAAGATTATGAGATTTATGCGAAAGACTTAGCAAAAATTTTGAAGGATTCCAAATATAATTTGGAAGAATATGAAGAAGAAATTTGGAAAATGGCGGCTGAATATCCTGATTTTCAGCCACAAGCTCAAGAAATCCAAAACAAGCTTCTTTTGCTAAAAGCGGCTGAACAAGATGCAATAAAAGCCCGAGAAGAACTGAAATATTTAAGAAACCCCGAACTTCGTCCTAAAGTTGAGGTTGAAGAAAAAACAAATGTTCAGGCAACTGTTACGCCTAAAACAGATATCAAAGCAGACGCCTATAAAAAGACGCTTGAAGATATCAAACAAAAGGTTTTAGAGCTAAAAAGTCCTTATGATCAAGCCATAGTCAAAGCTAATGAGTGGCGAGAAAACACACTCAATAACCTAAAATCAAACGCCGGAGATTATGAAAAATACAAAGAACAAGTTAATCAAGTTTATGATGACATGGTAAAAAAGGCCAATGAAGCGGCCTTACCGTGAAAAAATATCCGGGGCTTAGTAGATAATTATTGATTTACATAAATTGAGTGTAATACTCTATAAAGAATATTTATGAAGGAGTAATAACATGAAGTTTTTAAATAATATAAAAAGAATATTTGGATTTAATATAAATATAAACAGCATAATTAAAGAGGAAAAAAATAATTTTCAAATTTTTGCTAATCAGACGATTGAAAAACATAAGTCTTGGGAAGACAAACAGAAATTGATTAAAAGTATTTTTAATGATGTTATTAAACAAACTAAAAATTCAATTATAGAATTAAGTACACATGAATCATTAAATCAAATTCAGTTGTCTTTTGGTATGCAAAAGCTAGAATCATCAATAAATGAGAAAAATTCAATGATTGAAAATGGAAGTGCTTTAGTGTTTTCAAAAGCTTGTAATGGATTCATTATTTGTTCTATATATTATGCGCATTCAAAAGAACATACCCCTAAAGAATCTTATTTTATATGGAAGTTATACAAAAATCCAAAAGATATTTCTAAAAAAGAAATTTACAAAGCTGTTAGTCTCTTATTTACTGTTCAGAGAGTCTCATCCGCATTATATGGTTATGATTTTTTCGATTTGTCTCAAATTTGGATTTGTAAATTTAAAAGCTTTTGTTCCTTGCATTTTATAACAGTGAGCAAAAAAATGATAGAAATTGTCAATGACACATTTTGCAAATAAATACATAGGTTGCCCATGGGTAGCCGGTGCACAAGGCCCTGACAGTTTTGACTGTTGGGGCTTTGTTCGTTTTGTGCTTTTGCACGAATATGGCTATCAAGTACCACCGGTTAATATCAATCCCAACAATTTAAGAGATGTTCTTAAGGCTTTTCACGGTGATTTAGCTTTTCAAGCCTTTGTTGAGGTAGATAAACCCCAAGACGGAGATGTTGTTTTAATGCGGCAAGCCAAAAATCCGGTTCATGCAGGCCTTTGGCTTGATATTGATGGCGGTGGTATTTTGCATTGTGTCCGTGGAAGTGGCGTTGTTTTTCAAAATATTGCCTCGCTTAATCTCTCCGGCTGGTTTATTGATAGTTTTTACCGAGTGAAAGAAAGATAAAACAATGACTTATTTTAATTACTTTACAAATCCGTTTAACCTAAACAAAGGATGGATAAGCAAAGCCTTATCCAAAAATCAAACAATTTGGCAAATCGTAAATAAGCAAAAGATTGATTTATCTCGTTCGGTAGTTTGTTTTGTAAATGGCGTTGCCAAACTCCGTAAAGACTGGGCAACCCCTTTATCATCTCAAGATGTTGTCAGTTTTGTTGTTTTGCCTTTGGGCGGTGGTGGTGGAAGTTCAAATCCGCTTAAAACAGTATTAACGGTTGCTTTGATTGTTGCCACGGTTTATACCGGCGGAGCTGTCGGAGCGGCTTACGGTGCCGTTTGGGGTGGTGTGGCCGCGGCAGGCGTTTCTATGGCTGGCGGAATTTTAATCAATACTTTCGTGCCGACACCCAAACCGGCTCTTAATGGTATGACATCTTCCGCTTATACACAAAGCCCGACATATTCCTTACAAGCTCAAGGAAATGAAGCAAGACTCGGTAATCCGATACCCGTGATTTATGGCCGCCACTTAATCTATCCCGATTTTGCCAGTCAACCTTATTATCGCTATATTGATAATGAACAATATGTTTATCAGCTCCATTGTATTGGACAAGGCGAATATGATATTGAACAAATCCGCATAGAAGACACGCCGATTAGCTCTTTTGAGGAGATAACCTGCCAAGTTATTCGTCCTAGCGAAAAAAATACGCTTTTTGATGAAGACGTAATTACTTCTGCCGAAGTCGCAGGCCAAGAATTGTTGAAAGGCGAAATTTGCGGTCCTTTTATCTTAAATTCGGCAGAAACACTGATAAGCAAGATTGAAGTAGATGTTGCATTCCAGCGCGGTTGCTATTATGCCAATGACAGCGGAGGCCTGTCTTCTAAAACAATTCAATGGAAGATAGAAGTTCGCTCGATTGATGACAATGATGCACCACTGGGTGAGTGGTATACTTTAGGAACAGAAAGTATTACCGAAGCAACACATAACGGAATATATAAGACATATACTTATGATGTGCCTGCAGGACGTTATGAAATCCGTGCCACTCGTCTTGATGACAAAGATACATCATCTCGTGCCGGTCATGAAATCCGTTGGTCTTCTGCCAAAGGATATATTATTTCAGAAAAAGACTACGGAAACGTAACCTTGCTGGCAATTATAATGAAAGCAACGGACAATCTTTCGCAAAGGTCAAGCCGCTTGGTGAATTGCATTGTAACACGCAAGCTCAAGACTTGGTCGCCGCTTTCGGGTTGGTCGTCTTCTGTTGAGCCGACACGTTCAATCGCTTGGGCTTTGGCTGATATTTTGAAAGCCTCTTATGGAGCAAATCTCAAAGACAATGCCATTGATTTACAGGCTTTATACGATTTGGATAGAGTTTGGAATGCAAGGGGGGATACCTTTAACGCGGTATTTGATAGTAAATTAACCGTGTATGAAGCCCTGTCAAGAACGGCAAAAGTCGGAAGAGCCGTGGCATTTATTCAAGGGGGCATCGTTCGATTTGTCAGAGATGAGCCTAAAACCATACCTGTTGCTTTGTTTGGACCGCGTAATATTGTTAAAAACTCTCTTTCGATACAATATCTTATGCCGTCCGAAGATACGGCGGACAGCGTTACTGTAGAATATTTTTCCGAGAAAACTTGGAAAACCTCAGAAGTTACCGGAAGTTTTGAAGAATCAAGCTCCGATAAAACCGCAACTGTTGAACTTTTTGGCTGTACCAATAAAGAGCAAGCTCTAAGAGAAGCCACTTATATGGCTTTAGCCAATCGTTACCGCCGAAGAATTGTTACTTTTTCAACCGAGCTTGAAGGACTAATTCCAAGTTACGGAGATTTAATTGCCATTACCCACGATATGGCTCAATGGGGACAAGGCGGAGAAATCTTAAAACAAGAAGGACACAAGCTCACATTATCTGAACCGGTTACCTTCAAAGACGGACAAGAGCATTATTTGGCTTTGCGTAAGAAAAACGGTTCATTATCAGGTCCATATAAGGTTACTGCCGGAGAGCAAAGTAATGAGGTAGTTTTAGCAAAACTTCCAGACATAGAAATCTTAACCGGAAGTGATGTCGAGCGAACGCATTTTGCTTTTGGTATAGCTGATAAATGGAGCATCTTAGCTCGGGTAACAGGTGTTCGTCCACGTTCAACACAAATTGAAATTACGGCAACGATTGAAGATTCAAGAGTGCATTCTGTTTAAGAAAGCGAGGTGAAAGAGTGGATCGGTTAGAATTTTTACAAATCATCTGTGTTCCGGCTTTTGTTTGGCTGGTTTATAAAGTCGGAAATGTCCAAAAAGAACTTAACGATTTTAAGGTTCAAGTTGCGAGAGAATATGCTACGCAAGTACATATTACTCGCTTAGAGCTTAAAATTGATGAATTAAGACAACTAATATGGGAGATACACAATGAATCTAAGACAACCAAGAGGGATTAGAAACAATAACCCCGGAAATATCCGCCATGGGGCAAATTGGCAAGGGTTAAATCCAAATGGGCGGAACATAGATTCCGCCTTTTGCGTATTTGAAAGTCCGGTTTTTGGTATTCGTGCGCTGGCAAAGGTTTTAATCAATTATAAAAAAATCCATGGTCTTAATACCGTCCGACAAATAGTCAGCCGTTATGCGCCGCCAAATGAAAATCAAACTGCCGCTTATATTCAATCCGTAGCCAAACAACTCGAAGTTTATCCTGATACCAAGATAGACATTGAAGAACGAGGTGTTCTAACGGTGTTTATTAAAGCCGTTATCCGTATGGAAAACGGCATTCAGCCTTATTCTGATGAAACAATCCAGAAAGGAATAGATTTATGTTTCGACTAAATAAACGAAGTTGGATTCCTATAATCGGCTGGATTTTATGCTACGGATTTTTCAATAACTGTGTTATTGCACCGTATTTTCACGTTGATTTGGTGGACTGGGAACAGTTGCTCACCAGTTTGGGAATAATGCTTGGTATAAGCGGAATAAGAGATATCGGAATTAATCGGAAAAAAAAAGAT
>CASEYY010000028.1 GCA_949292335.1 uncultured Pseudomonadota bacterium | reverse complement strand
CCCGATATCCTCTTTTATTGGTGAGCGCGGGCGACGGAGGAAGAAAAAAGCCAAAAGTTTGGCTTTTTTCGACGGAGATTACGCACTAGTTAGGTTGCAAGCAAGCTTAAGCGCAGCGAGACAACCGTTATCAGTGCGGTGACCGCAGCGAGTTAGCGAAAAAAATTTTTTTTGAGCTCTAGGAGCCAGAACGAACCTTGGTTCGAACCCGTAAGCAAACAAAAAAGGATACCGGGTCGATCCCGATATCCTTTTTCATTGGTGAGCGCGGGCGGGTTCGAACCGCCGACCCTTTGATTAAAAGTCAAATGCTCTACCGACTGAGCTACGCACCCATTAACAATCAATCGAGCCTATGTATAGAAGATAAAAAATTTTAAGTCAACTAAAAAATCAAAAAAAATAAAAAATATTTTGTAATCAATTTATTAACAATTAAAGTATAAACTAAACAAAATATTTTACATAAGCTATAGCTCGGAAAGAATAGTCAAATGGATGAAAGTTTTGCCAGAGACGGCGAAGGAATTTATGAAATATTGCAAAACGGAGCCGGAGAGATAATGCTCGTTATTCAACAAAGAAAAGGTGAGCCGGATAATCCGCATTTTGTGTATGACGGTGGAAGTACCGCACTGCTGTATAGGAGTCGCGAAAGTTCGGTATTTTTAGGCAACATCAATACCGAAGCTCATCAGCCGTTGAAGTCGGTAAATGAAATAGTGGTAGCCGAAGTAGAAGATAGCGAGGTTTTGCGTGAGTATATTGTGCCGGTTAGTATTATATCTGACTTAAAAAGTGTTTTAAATTAACAAGTTGTTGTTAAAACTGTGGCAATATGAATTATAAACTTTAAAAACAGGGAAAAGTCTAATATATTAATAGCCAAAATAACAAAGCTCGGGATGTTTGTATGCTTTTACAACTACTTATTTGTTTGGCCGCTTTAAGTGCTGCCTCTTTGTTGGTTACCCAAGGTCGTCGTCGCCGTATTTGGTCCATCATAATGCTTTTTATGTTGGTTGCGGTTTCTTATTTTCTGCTTCGCGGGTATGATAACGAACAGACCGGAAACTTTATATATCAATGGTTGCCTTACAAATCGCTTAAAGCAGATATAAATATTTCATCATCTAAGAATATGCGGCAGATGTTTTTCCCATTGTTTTTGTTACTGTCTGGTACGGTTTATTTAACCACGATATTTCCGTTTGAAAAGCATTCTCTGCATTTTAATACCTTGATGTTATTATGTTTCATCAGCCTTATTTTACAAACATCCAGTCACGATTTTTTACAGCTGATATTTTCCGGCAGTATGTTTTCAATCATCAGTTTTTATATGCCTGATGAAATTACCGCCAAGAAGAAGATATTTATATTTAATTTCTTGGCGGAAATGTCGCTTTTTATGGCGGCGAGTGTTATTTATGCTTCGACCAATACCTTAAATTTGTCTGCTCTTGACGAATATGTTGATTTTGGGGCACACAAAGATTTAGCTGCAGTTTTGGTGCTTTTAGCTGTAGGAATCAAGTGTGGATTATTTATGCTAAACAGCCATTATCAAGCACTTAAGGACATTTCCTTAAACAGAATTGCCGGTATTTTCAGTTTATCTGTTCCTTTATCGGGAATCGTTCTGGCTTTTAAGCTGTATCCTCTGTTGGGGATTTTCCCCAAAAGTGTAATAATCTTTTGGATTGTTATTACTTTAATATACTCCTTTATGCAGGCACTATTTAACTGCAATCTCAAAAGCAAGATGATATTTTTATTTACAGCCTCATATTCTTTTATTCTTCTCAATATAGTTGAAGATTTTGGCGATGCACAGTTATATATTCCGCGGTTGCTTATTATCAATTTTATAATTTCGTTTACATTTATCTTATCTTATTTGGCCGCGTCCGGAGAAGAAAATATGAATTTTACCGGAGGTTTTTTCCGTTATTCACCGCTAAACGCATTTAGCTGTGTTATATCAATGCTGTGCTTGATTGCTGCCTTTTCTGAATTGTCGGTATCAATATATTCCAAGATTTTTTTCCTTTTATACATAGTCGTGATAGGCTGTTTTATCCGCACATTTTATTTTGGAAAATGCCGAGCTGATGAAAAGGTTATTGCATTTGCCAAAAATTCCGGTGTCTTATATATATTGCCGTTGTTGGTCGTGTCGATATTGATTTTTTTGCATTCGATACAATGGAAAAATTATGACTTTTACATAGGCGAAGTTTGTTTTTTGCTTATTTTGCTGTTTTGTCCGACAGCAAAAATTTTGCGTTTGGGGAGTGCATCGCTCTTTAGCAGGGATTTGGTTTTATCATTATATGAAATTGTTATAATCAAACCGCTAAACTATTTCGGTCGGATTTTATGGTTGTTTTTTGACATAGTTTTAATAGAACACAATATGATCGGAAATATTTCTGACGCATTTGCTTCCATGGTGTTACGGTTAAGGAATTTTCAAGATTTCAGAGTTTTAGGTTACCTTGTAAGTTTTGCGATAGGAATTGTCGTAGTTATTTTATATATAGGATGCAGGTTATATGATTAATTCTTTAGCTCTTCTTTCATTAATTATCGGCATTCCTTTGTTCGGCATGGTATTTGCACTTATTGCCAAAGGGGACGAAAATTTCGGCGGCAAGAACAGTTCCGATGTTGCCATATTCACCATTATCACCAATATATTTATGATATGGCGAATATTTATGGTGATTGATGAAGAAAATTTGAGTTTGCAGCTATTTGAGAACATATCATGGCTTTCGGTTCCGCCCGTAAGTTTGGTTTTTGCCGTTGACAATATATCACTTTTGATGATACTGGCGGTTCACCTAATAGTACTTATGGGAATTATAGCAGTTCGCAACGAATTACAGGCCGGATTAAAGACCTTAATGGTGTATACTTTATTATTTTTAAGTTTGAGCACCGGATTTTTTGTATCGGCCAATATTTTTTCTTTTTACATATTTTTTGCAGCAATGCTGGTTCCGCTTTTTATGCTGTTGGGCATTTTCGGAGAGCTCAAAAAGGCGGAACGACTTAACATATTTCTGATATATAATATTATCGGGGCCGGTTTGGTCTTTACGGCAGTATTACTGATATACAAATATTACGGTAATATTAATTTAAATAATAAAGATATCATACAGTGGCAACAAAACAAAGGCATGCTGATATATGGGCTTTTAGCTTTGGGAATTATATCGCGGATACCGATTTGGCCGTTTCACTATTTTATTTCATCAATATCGGCACGAGTTCATAATCCGTTGGTATTTATACTGATTTCTCTGTTACCGCTGAGCAGCATATACGCATTACTCAGATTTTGGCCGACAGAAATCCCTGATTTTATTTCCCGACAGTTTATCTGGGTTCATATTATCGGAACCGTGACAATTCTGTTTATCAGTTTAATCAGCCTGATAAATCGCGATTCACAATATAAAATATTTGCTTTTATAAATGTCTACTACATCCTTTATTTGTTGGGAATATTTATAAGGGAACAGTTGATATTGCAGAGTATAGGTTACGCATTGTTTGGTTTGTTGATTATATTCGGGGGACTGGAGATTGTTTCTGCGTATATATATTCGCAAGAGAAAATACACGAAAGTTATTCGTCGGGCTTTTTATGCCGAGCAAAAAGACTGTCACTTGTGTATTCATTTTTGACATTTGCCGCCATCGGTTTTCCGATATCGTCCATGTTTACCAACAATTTCTTGATATTGTCAAAAATTTCATCCGCCAATATCCAGATCGGCACATTTTTGATGTTTTCCTGCCTTATTGTTTCCGCCTCGTTAATTAAAGAAATGTTTAGGCTGAAAACCGATGATAAAGAAAGCAGCTTGGGAAAAGACGATGATTTGCCGCTTGGGCAATTTGTCTTTATGATGTTTGTAATATTTGTTTTGATGATGTCATTTATAAGACCGCTGTGGTTTGTGATTGATGAATAGGAGAAGATAAGTGCTGCAAAACTGGTTTATAATGTTGCCGGAGCTTTTATTATTTTTATTTTTGCCGATTTCGCGTTTGGTAGATACTTATCGTGCAAATAAAACATCTCGCACTTTTTCCACTTTGGCCCAGATTTTTTTGCTGGGAACCATACTATGTTCGGTTGTGTTTTATAATAAGAATGTATTTCCGGATTTTTGGCACAATACTGCATTTACGACACTACTAAAAAATATTGCCTATTTTTTGGCTTTGCTGTGGTTTTACCTTTCATCTAAGTGGTTTTTGAACAAGAATCGTCCGTCTTATAAATTTTATTTGATATGTTTTTTCATGTTGCTGGCATTAAATTTTATTGCTTCGGCGACCTCTTTGATTGTTTTGGGAATAGCAATACCGCTGGTATGTATATCATATTACAAACTTATTTTGCGACACTGGGATTTTGAAAAAGTCAAAAAAGTTTCGGGATTATATGCTGTGGCAGGTATATTTTTTTGTTGTTTGTTATGGGGCGGGATTTGGATTATATACAAACAAATCGGAGCTTTGGGATATGCTGAGATAAGCCGTTATTATACCGGAGCAAACAGCATAAATATATATGGTTATATCGCGGTTACGATGATAATTTCTTGTATAATCTTTTTGTTGGCTTTAGCACCTTTTCATTTATGGTATATCAATTTTATCTCCCATGGTGTTTTGCCGGTTTGCGGGTTTATAAGTTTAGTTCCGCCTTTGATATATATGTGTGGGTTGATAAATTTAGTTAAATTATGTTTTCCCGCTTTTGCCGATTTTTTGGTGCCATTGTTTAATATATTTGGATTTATTTCATTATTTATTGGAGCATTGTCGGCTAACTATGAGAGTGACATCAGAAGACTGTTTTCCTTTTTGTCGGTTTATGCAATGGGCTTTGCCTTTGCTTCACTCAATGATTTTTCGGATACATCGATAATTTATTTGCTTATTTTCATGATATCGTTTTTGTCGTCATTGACCGGAGCTTATACCGTATTTTTAGGATTTAAGTCAAAAAGCGAGTATTTAAGTGAATTTTCGGGAATTAGCGGTTTTTCACACTTGCGTCCCTATATGTCGGCGGCATTACTGATTTTTATATTTTCCTTTATGGGTTTGGTTCCTACGGCAGGATTTTTTGCCGGTCTCCCGATAATTGACGGTTTGATTGCCAATGCAAGTTGGATAAAAATTATTGTGTTATTTACTGGTGTCATTTTTGCCATAAATGCGTGCATACACATAATAAGAAATATATGGTTTCAAAATCCGACAACCAAATTTGATCGAGCAGACAAGGCGATATATATTTGTCTTTTGTTTAATGTAATATTTGTTTTCATGATATTGCTTAATCCCGATGCACTTGTCGGCAGGCTGATATATGTTGTCGGAGATATCAAATGATGCAAGAGAGCAAAAATTGGCAAATTATTTCTTACGAGGTTATTGATTCTACAAATTCCGAAGCGATAAGAAAGTCTGAAGATTATTTTGCCAAGGGGGTTGTAATTACGGCAAGAGAGCAGAGCAAGGGGCGAGGTCGCAGGGGGAGAGTTTGGCAATCATTTTTGGGCAACTTGTTTTTTAGTCAGTTATTTAAGAGCAAAGCACCTTTATGGGTACTGACATATATAAGTTCGCTAAGTGTTTATGATAGTATACAAACACTTTGCCATGGTTTGGAAGTAAAGATAAAGTGGCCGAACGATGTTTTGGTAAACGGCGGTAAAATAAGCGGTATTTTAATTGAGAACGGCAAGAACGATATGGCGGTAGTCGGGATAGGGGTTAATTTAAAGGTGTCACCGGAGAGTAAAGACATTTTGTACCCGACTGCTAATTTAAGAGATTTGGGGTTTGATATATCAAGAGAAGATTTTTTACAATGCTACCTTAAAATTTTTGATAGATACTATGATTTGTATATCAAAGAAGGGTTTGAAAATATAAGGAAACAATGGCTTACCGGAAGTTATAAGTTGGGTGAAGAAATACTTGTAAGCCAGGGTAGTAAAAAGCAAAAAGGCATATTTAAGGGTATTGACGAGAGCGGATGTTTACTGCTAAAACAAGAAGATAATATATTAAAGATATCTGCAGGAGATATTTTTGCTTAAAAAAATAAAGAAGAATTTACCATGATAGAAGGATTTGAAAAAGAAGGTATATATTTTGTCGCATTGGGCGGTGCCGAAGAAGTAGGGTTTAATATGTTTGCCTACATAGTCGACGGCAAGATTATAGTTGTTGATGCCGGGTACGGTTTTTTACGCGATGATTTTCCTGGTATGGAAATGGGTTTGGCGGATGCTTCGTTTTTAGCAACATACAAAGATGAGATAGAAGCAATGTTCATTACTCATGGACACGAAGACCATTACGGAGCCATCGGGCATGTTTTGCCGCAAATAAATTGTCCCGTTTACGCCAATGATTTTACGCTCGGTCATGTGCGGTCGCGTTTGAAAGAATATCATTTGGAAAACTCTGCCGATTTGCATTCGGTTACCGGCAATCCGGTAGTGAAGTTGCCTGATTTTGAGGTTGAATTTATCTCTTTGGTTCATTCCGTTCCGCAAAGCTCGGGTTTGTTTATCAAGACTAAATACGGCAATATATTACATGCGACCGATTGGCGGTTTGATGACGGCAAGACCGCGATATTGCCGACCGATTATCCGGCATTGGAGCGGATAGCCAAGGAGGGTGTAAGTTTATATGTCGGGGATTCTACCAATATGGGTAGTGAGAGGGTAGAGCCCAGCGAATATGAAATCAGAGCAAGCTTAATGAAATTGGTACCGAGCTTGTCCGGTACCGTGGTGGCCACATGTTTTGCTTCCAACATAATGCGGTTAGAAAGTTTGATATTGGCAGCCGATGCGGCAGGACGGACGGCAGTTATATCCGGGCACTCGCTTAATCAAAATTTTAAGATAGCCAAGGAATGCGGCTATTTGCAAAATTGTCCGCAAGCCTATGACATTAAAGAAGCTCAGGATATACCGCTTGATAAAATTTTGTACATTTGTGCCGGTTCGCAGGGAGATTATCGTTCGGCACTAAGCCGGATAGTCAACGGTGAGAATAAGGATATCTCATTAGGCAAGGGTGATAATATAATTTTTTCTTCCAAGATTATCCCCGGAAATGAAGAAAAAATAGAGCGGATGCAAGAAAAATTGCGAGATGCCGGAGTAGAGGTTATCTCAACCGAAGACTATTTGGTTCACGCCTCAGGTCACGCCACCCCATCGCAAATATTGGCTATGTACCGCCTGTTAAAGCCGCAAACCGTTATACCGGTGCATGGTGACAAACGCAGCATCAGAGCCCAACGCAAATTGGCGTTGGAAAACGGGGTCGGCGATGTCATTATTGCCCGTAACGGCGAGGTTGTGTTATTAAAAGACGGTCATGGCGAGATTGTCTCCGAGATATTTACCCGCAAGTTAGGCGTTGACAGAAAGCAATTAACGCCGTTGGATTCGCAATTAATCAAAAATCGTAAAAGAATAGCCTTTAACTGTTCGGTATTTATCAGTGCCGTATTTTCATCAGATTGGCACTTACTTGATTTGCAAGTAAGCTCAATAGACATATTGGAAGAGGCCGAATTTGCAAATTTACGCGATAAGATAATAGCGGATATCAAAGAAAATATAGATAAAGAAATCATAAAACTAAACGGCAACGAAAATCAGGTAAAAGAATATCTGGCTGCCCGTATTCGCCGTCAGATATTAAAGGCCACCGATATCAAGCCGGTAGTATTTATGCATTTTTACAAAGAAGCATCCTCCGCTGATTCTTTAGCAAATACCGGTAAATAGATTGTGAAAGTTGTTCCGTTATAACCGTTTGAATTAACGGTCAGGTTTCCTTGGTGCCGGATAATGATATGTTTGGCAATGGCAAGCCCGAGGCCGGTTCCCTTTATGTTTTTGTCCTTATGTTCTTGCAGACGATAAAATCTTTCGGTTAAGCGAGCCAGTTTATCGGAAGATATTTTCGGACCTTTATTGTTAACCGAGATTGCCACGGCTTTTCCCTTGGCTGTTTTAATGGTTTTTGAGGGCGGAATATGTTCGGCATTATTGATTCGTATGGTAACCTCGGTTCCCGTAGTTCCGTATTTAATGGCGTTATCGGTCAGGTTTTGGACGATTTGTTTTATCTGTTGGGCATCGGCTCTGATATCGGGGATATTTTCTTCTTTAATCAGGTGGATTTTCATATCATTTTGTTGAGCTTTAATCTCCATGGATTTTGCCACATCTTCGACGATTTTTATCGGATTGACATTATCTTGCGGCAGTTCATCTTGGTTAAGTTCGATTCTAGACAAAGAGAGCAGGTTTTCGATAAGGTTTGCCATATACTCGGCCTGAGTGGCGATAATTTGTAAAAACTTCTGCTGAGCTTCGGGATCATCTTTAGCCGAAGTCTGTAGCGTTTCGACGAAGCCGGAGATCACCGAAAGCGGTGTACGCAGTTCATGGCTGGCATTAGCCACGAAATCGGACTGCATTTTCTCAATTTTTAAGGATTTGGTGAGGTCGTAGATTGATATTACGGCAACGGCCTTACCTTTAGAAATCCAAGGGAGTTGCTTGATATGGGCATATAACTTTTGGTCAATCGGTTCTTCGACATAAAAGACCAGATTTTCGGAAGTTGATTCTTTATTTAAGACTCGCGAAACAGCATTTATAAAATTGTTGGAATGAAAAACTTTATCAATATTTTTATCGGCAATTTTTTTGCCGAAAGCCGCACGAGCCGAAAGGTTTGCACCCAAGATATTTCCGCTCCGGTCAATTACCATAATCGGATCGGGCAAGCTGTCCAATACGGCGGTATCGGAAATGGTTTGAGCTTCCAAGACATCGGCTTTTTGCGTCCAAAAATGGTGCATATTATTAATTGCGGCGATTAATTCTTTGGTCTCTTCTTCCGACAAAGAGATTAAGTCATCATCAGATATTTCGCCTTTAGCCATTTTGCCGACATATTTTTTAATCTGTTGGAGTTCAAAGGTTAGGGGGAACAATAAGGCGATGTTGAATAATACGACGGCGGCCATTGAGATAATTGCAAGTATGGGGTCGACCAGATTGAAAGCCGATAATGTGACAAAGACCAGAGCCGTAGGAAAGCTCAAGAACAAAACTCTTTCAACAAACTGGGTGTTTTTTTCAAAGCCGAGAGATTTTCTGGATTTTTCAAACATCGGATTATCCCACCTCAAAAAAATGTTCTAGACCAAAGTATTAAAATATAATAATATGCAACAAGTTTAAAAATCATAAATTTTTAAAGAGAAAGATTTAATGGAAACCGATTTTGAAAAATTGTCGTCATTAACCCCGATGATGTCGCAGTATATGGCAATCAAAAAAGAATATAAAGATTATTTGCTGTTTTATCGGATGGGTGATTTTTACGAGCTGTTTTTGGATGATGCCGTTAAAGCTTCACAGGCTTTGGATATTGCCCTCACCAAAAGAGGAAAGTTGGAAGGAGCGGATGTTCCGATGTGCGGAGTTCCGTTTCACGCCTATGAAAGCTATTTGGCAAAGTTAATTAGGCAAGGCTACAAGGTAGCAATTTGTGAGCAGACCGAAGACCCTAAAGAAGCCAAAAAACGCGGTTCAAAATCGGTTGTCAGAAGAGAAGTTATCAGGCTGGTTACAGCAGGAACACTGACGGAGGATCCGCTGCTTGAAGCTAAACGCAACAATTTCTTGCTGTCGGTATCAAAAATAGGTGAGGTACTGGGTGTTGCTTGGTTGGATATTTCCACCGGCGAATTTTTCACCCAAGAATTTACGGTGAAGACGGCAGATGATGAAAATGTACTATCTGGAGTTTTGAGCCGTCTTCAACCGGTAGAATTGGTTATATCTGATTCATATTTACACAATCCGGCAATTTTCGGGGTAATGAAAAATTACAAAGAGCAGTTGAGTGTATGGCCGGATGAAAGATTTGACAGTATCAATGCCGAAAATAATTTGCACAAATTTTTTCAAGTCAAGACGCTTGATGCATTCGGTAATTTTTCAAGAGCAGAGATAAGTGCGGCCGGCAGTCTGATTGATTATGTCGAAACATCGCAAAAAGGTAAAGTTCCGCTGTTGCAACACCCGCAAAAAATAATAGATGATGAGTTTATGGAAATAGACGGAGCCACTCGTCGTTCTTTGGAGCTGACCGACAGCATATCGGGAGACAAGTCGAGTTGTTTGCTCAAGGTTATTGACCGCACTCAAACCTCATCGGGAGGCAGACTGTTAGCGGCCAGAGTTGCAAATCCGTTACGAAATATAAAAGCAATTAATGAGCGATTGGATGTGGTGGAGTTTTTCATCAATGATAATTCGTTGAGAGCAGAGGTAAGGGAGCTTTTGAAGTCGGTTGCCGACATCGGTCGTTGCGTATCAAGATTGAGCTTGGGTCGCGGTGGCCCGCGAGATTTACTAAGTATCAAAAATACTTTGCAGCAGGTTCCGCAACTTCGCAATATAATTCACTTCAGCAAGGGGGATGACTTGGTCGGTCTGCCGGAAGCTCTTGTTCGTATATGTTCGGATTTAGGCGAGCACTCAGTGCTGGTTTCCAAGCTGACGGAGGCATTAAAAGAAGATGATTTACCGCTTTTGAGCCGCGATGGAGGTTTTATTAAGGCAGGGTATTCAGCGGCGTTGGATGAGCTAAGACTGCTCAAAGATGACAGCCATAAATTGATAGTCGATTTGCAGGGCAAATATATAGAAAAGACCGGTATCAGCCATCTCAAAGTTAAATTTAATAATGTAATCGGTTATTTTATCGAAGTTCCGGCCAAAAATGCGGCTCAGATTATGGAAGACAAAGAATTTATCTTTCGCCAGTCGGTATTGAGTGCCTCAAGATTTACCACGGTTGAGTTGACAGAGCTTGAGGATAAGATACGCGGAGCCGCCGATAAAGCTTTGGCATTGGAGCTCATGCTTTATGATGAACTGGTCGATTCGATAAAAGCCGCCTCAGATGATATTATAAAAACCGCTAATGCTTTAGCCGAGATAGATGTCGCGGCCGGTTTAGCCGATTTGGCAATAGAATACGACTATTGCCGCCCGATAGTTGATGATAGTTTGGTTTTTGAGATAAAAGAAGGCCGGCACCCCGTTGTCGAACAATCATTGCGTAAAGAAAATGCCGTAAATTTTGTCAGTAATGATTGTTATATGGATGAGAAAAGTAATTTATGGCTATTAACCGGGCCGAATATGGCCGGTAAATCAACCTATTTAAGACAAAACGCGATTATTGCGATAATGGCACAGATGGGATCGTATGTTCCGTGTTCTTCGGCACATATCGGGATTGTCGACAAGATTTTTTCGCGTGTCGGAGCTTCGGATGATTTGGCTAAAGGCCGTTCGACATTTATGGTCGAAATGGTAGAAACGGCAAGTATATTAAATCAGGCAGATGAGAGGTCTTTTGTTATATTAGATGAGATTGGTCGCGGCACGGCCACTTTTGACGGTTTGTCGATAGCTTGGGCGGTGGTTGAATATTTGCACGAGATAAATTGCTGTCGTACATTATTTGCTACGCACTATCATGAGTTAACCGGTTTGAGCGGAAAATTGGCCAGATTAAGCTTGCATTGCATGAAAATAAAAGAATTTAATGACGAAGTGATTTTCCTGCACGAGGTAATGGACGGAGCCGCTGACCGCAGTTACGGCATTCATGTTGCTAAACTTGCCGGACTTCCTAAAACAGTGTTAAAAAGAGCCGACCAAGTTTTGCATAATTTGGAACGGCAAGGAAAAGGAATGTCGGCCAAAGAAGTAGCAGATGACTTACCTTTATTTTCGTGTATCAAAGAAAGAGTTGAGGTTAGGGTAGAGGAGAGTGCGGTAACCCAAGAATTAAAAGAGTTGAACCCAGACGATTTAAGTCCCAGAGAGGCATTGGAAAAGCTGTATGAATTAAAGAAGATGGTATAAAAGAAAAGCCGGAAATAAAAATCTCCGGCTTTTTGATTATTCGGCATCTCGTTGTTCGAAGAAAGATTTATCCACGCCGCAAACCGGACAAGTCCAGTCATCCGGTAATTCTTCAAACGGAGTTTCACCGTCGTATACATAGTTGCAAACCGTGCAAACCCATTGTTTAGCCATTATTTTTCTCCTTTATATGTTGTTGAAAAGCTTTGATAACATCATTTTTGAAGGATTTACGATAATCTTCATAGAGCAGATTATCATCATCACGCAAATTAGCGGTATCGGTAATTTCGGCAATAAAAACCGTATTACTTTCTAAGGGGTATGAATTGAGAACTTTAGCGGTAATATGAGCCAGAGCATTTTTCAAAACCGGCAATCCGTTCAAGGTTTCATGTTCGACATTATCCCATTTATTAATATTTTTAGATGATTGGAAACCGAAATTTGCCACAACAAAGGGGTCGATATCTTTGGGTAATACGGAAATGGAAAACTCTTTGCTTTTCTCAAGGCAAGACTTGGTATAGCTGGCATTACCGCAAGAAATGGCCAAAGCTGCAGGTTTATTGGCGGCAATCATAACGGCATCGACGATACTGCCGACATTTCTGTTACCATCCTTAGCCCCCAAGACATATAATCCGAGTGAAACTTTGTACAAGGCATTCCAGTCAATCATGATAAAATCTCCCAAACAAATGCTATAATAGAATATAAAATGCTTTATAAAAAAATCAATATCAATAATGCGGCGGGGGAGTTTCTTCTTCGAGAGGCTTCACCACATCTTTATTAATTTGGTTCATAAGGTATTTGTTAAGTTTGATGAGTTCATCAATTTTCTGACCTTGTTTGAATACGACATCGCTGAGTACGTCGATAGTTTTTTCGTGATTTGCGAGAACGGATTCAATATTGCAGAGTCTTTGTTCCGACATGATAAATCCTATATTAAGGTTAAAGGTTGAAGAGATAATAGCATTTTAGCTCAAAATAGCAACAAGATAATGAGATTGGGGTTATAAATGAGTTTTTTATAAAAAAATAAAAAATTTTACTTGAGTTATAAAAAAAATATGCTACAACTAACGAGCGTTAAGCGAAACGGATTGTAGTTCAGCCTGGTAGAACGCTTCGTTCGGGACGAAGAGGTCGCTGGTTCGAGTCCAGTCAATCCGACCATAAAAAATCCACCCTTCCTGATCTGTACCCCGAAAGTTGGACAATAAAAAAAAGAGCAACGATATTGAAAGTCAAGCATAAAAATCACGTAATCGAGCATTTAATATCGTAATCATTTTATGCACAACAGCAATAACGGCAAGCTTTCCAGGTTTGCCGTTATTTTTCAGCCTCAAATAGAAATCTCT
>CASEYY010000027.1 GCA_949292335.1 uncultured Pseudomonadota bacterium | reverse complement strand
TTTTACAAGTGTATAAACTTAAGCCCCATGGGCCTCAGCCGCTGCCGGCACTTGTGAGGATGTTGCAACATCCTCACAAACAATTAGGGACAATAAACATTGTATAGCATACTTCGTTTATTGTCCCTTTAATGTATAAGCTCCTCAAAAAAGAGGAGCCTAAGAAATAAATTAGTCAAACTAGAACGGAATATCATCATCCAAAGCTGTGTTGGCCTGACTCGAAGACATATCCCAGCCGCTGTCGGAAGCAGAGAATACATCATTACCTCCGGCCTGCACTCCATCACCTTTGGCATCCAAGAGCACCATATTGCCGTTAAAGTTTTGCAATACGACCTCGGTAGTATATCTTTCCTGACCGTTGTTGTCTTCCCACCGACGAGTTTGCAGTTGACCTTCCAAATAGACTTTAGAACCTTTACGCAAATATTTCTCGGCGACATCGGCCAAAGCCGGATTAAAGATAACTACTCTGTGCCACTCGGTTTTTTCTTTGCGTTCACCGCTGGCCTTATCTTTCCAGGAATCAGAAGTTGCCACATTCAAATTAACGATTTTGGTACCGCTAGCGGTATTGCTCACTTTGGGATCTGCTCCCAAATTACCGACCAAGATAACTTTATTTATACTTCCAACCATTATTTCATACCTTACTTAAAAAATTAAAAACTGCGTTGATTATAATAATATATTTCGGCAAATCCAACAAAAATCAATTAAGTTGTGTATATTCACCGTTAACAAAGCGATAGGCTTCATACCCCGGATTTTTTGAAGCATTTCCTTTGACAAAATCTACACTTCCCCAAGGCAAATCAAAACCGTTTGCATCTTTTAGAGCATTTATTTTGTTAAAATCAAAACTACCGGCTTTTTCCGCGAGCTGTTTCCATAATTTGACCGCGGCATAGCCATAAACGCCGAGACCGCGTGGTTCTTTTCCCATCAATCTTAATTTGACCAAATCTTCGGTAAAATAGGGACTATCCTTAAAATCTTCTGCTCTTAAGAAGTAAATGCCCTCGGCAAAATTTCCCATTTCTCTGAAAAAGAAAGGGGTTGCGGTATTTTCATTAACGATTATGTTTACATCAGCCTTTTGTTGTTGCAGATTCTGGGCTATTTTGGCAATATTTTCCGGTGTCCCGGAAACAAACACGGTATCACTGTTGAGCAATACTTCTTTGGCTAATTTTTCGTAATCCCCGTCAAAAGCGGTACTTTCATAAATCACAATACGATTTTGCAAATTGTTTTCCGTAAACAAATTTTGCAATTTATTTGCGGTTTCGGTGGTTTGAGGAATAAACTTGTCATAGACCACCGCCAAATTCTTACCGGCAAAATATTTCCCGTACAATTCAAAAACGGTATCAGCCTCGTCCGAAGCCAAACCGCCTATTTTAAACATTCCGTCGGCGGTAGAATAATATTCTCCGGCAGCAAGCGGTGTCGTAATAATTCTTGATATTTTTGCCTTGCTGTATATATCGGATATTTGAGCAAAAGCATTATTGCAATACGGCCCAATAAGCATGGTGATTTTTTCGTTTTCGGAAGAATTAAGCGACATCATCTGAGCCGAAGACACGGCAAAATTATCATCACAACGATCATCAACCACAATCAGATTGATTTTTTCGCCCAACACGCCGCCGTCTTGGTTAATTGCGTCCACCGCAATCTGAGCACCGTCAATAATCTGGTTCCCAAACAAAGCATCATGTCCCATTTTGGGAGCCACCACCGCAATATTAACCGCCGCCGCATTAAATGCATATAACAACAGGCAACAGAGAGCCATATAAAATTTTTTCATTAAAAATCCGTATTTAGTTACAAACTTTCGGCATATTATCACTTTCTTAATTTTTTGCAACTTTTTTATCCTGAGGAGAAAATAATTGACTTATATCGGCAAAATCATAAAATTTAAGTAAAGGAGAAACCGGATAATGATGTTAAAAAACTATAAGATAAAATCGGAAATAAAAGGCAAGCATATATTGTTTTTAGGAGCGGTTCACGGCAACGAACCGGCCGGAACTCAGGCCATGTTCAAAGTTATTCAAAAATTTGCCGCTCATGCCATAAACTTGCGTAGCGGGAAAGTAACTTTTATTCCGGTGTGCAATCCGAAAGCTTACGAAAAAGAGGTGCGTCAGATTGATGAGAACCTAAATCGAGTAATTCAAAAATGGGATTCTCCTAAGACCTATGAACAAGAACTTGCCTGCGAAATAGCCGCTGCCATAGATGATGCCGATATTATAATTGATTTACACTCAAGTCACTGCCCCAATGATAAACCCTTCATATTCAGTGACTACCCCGATGAGTTGGCCGACAAGATATGCCAAGTCCAAAATATAGAGTTTATACTTCGCGGCTGGCCCGAAATTTATGCTAAAAGCTCCGACATCAAGGATTTATCAACCGGAGATTACGCCCACAAGCAAGGTAAAACCTGTATAACGGTTGAGTGTGGCTATCATCATTCGCAAGACAGTATTAAAACCGCCTATTATGTAATCATGAACACCCTGCTGTTTTTTGATATGATAGAAGGATATCCGTCTCAGCCCATAAGCCAAAAACAGATAATGATGGACGATATGATAATAAAAACGCATTCCGGTCATCTAAGCAAAGAATATCAACACCTTGACGCCATAAAAAAGGGCGAAATATTGGCTGTTTTAGATGACGGACGCAATATTATATCTCCGCAAGACGGCTTTATACTACTGCCCAACCACAACGCGACTATAGGCTCCGAGTGGTTTTACCTTGGACATATGCTGTAGTAAGCATTTGAGACAATTCCTGCTTTTTATAATCCTCCGGTTTTGCCCAAATCATGCAGTGTGAATTTTTATCAATCCCAACGGCGTGATATCCCTGAGCAATTCTGTATTGCATTTTATTAAACAAAGCCGGAATTTCTTTATGAATATTTTTTCCCAAATACATGGTAAAAGCATTTTCCCCGTACTTAAGTTGAGGTTTATTTTCCCCGAATTTCTTTTGCAGGTACAGAACTTTTGCCTTATCCTCCGGATCATAATCAACTTTATGTACGGACATACCGTTATTCATAGCACTTATCCAACTGGCCGGATTGTCAACCGCAATTTGAATAATAGAATATTTTTTTCCCATTTTTTTGGCTTTATTTTCAACATAATCGAGCATGGTTTTCATCAGGCCATGTCCCCGATAATCCATATCTACCAATACGGCCTTGTATATAACCATCTCATTATTAGGAATTTCTGCGGCAAATTCTTCCATATCTCTTTTTTGGTTATTCTCAGGAAAAGCAAAAATATTTTGGGCAATTAATTTATCACCGTCAAAAACCCCGAGCATATGAGTATTTTCACTGCTCAATGCTTTCATAAAATCTTCAACGCTTCTTTTCAAAACAAAATGTTTTTCATCTTGTTGCAAATTAGCAAATATTTTATCCTGCAAAGCCATAACGGCGGGCAAATTCTCAATATTTAATTCTTTAACTTCTAATTTTTTCACCATTTTAATGTTCCTGTATCTTCAATGATTAACGCAAAAAAAAGGATTTGAAATTTTCACCTCAAACCCTGCAACGACAATTTTAATTTTTACAACAGCAATCATCGTCGCAAGAACATACGGCGGCGGCGAACAGAAACAATATTAAACATTACATTTACAAGCATCATAAATAAAAACTCCACAAAACAGGCCAGAGGATGCCATATCCACAATATCTTGTCAACAATTTTATTGCCAAGAAATAATAATAAGCTTATATTGGTGCTCCGATTGGGAGAAATAAGATGAGTAGCGACTTTATAGAAATAAAAGGTGCCAGAGAGCACAACCTTAAGAATATCAACATCAGTATTCCAAAGAATAAGCTAACCGTAATCACCGGTTTGTCAGGTTCCGGCAAATCATCTTTAGCCTTTGACACGATTTATGCCGAAGGCCAGCGCCGCTATGTCGAAAGCTTATCATCTTACGCCCGTCAATTTTTGGACTTGATGAAAAAGCCCGATGTAGATTCGATTGAAGGACTGTCACCTGCTATTTCGATTGAACAAAAAACCACTTCGCACAATCCGCGTTCTACCGTCGGTACCATTACGGAAATCTACGATTATATGCGTCTTTTGTGGGCTCGTGTCGGCACGCCCTATTCTCCGGCCACAGGTTTACCGATAGAAAGCCAAACTGTATCACAGATGACCGATAAAGTCTTGTCACTCCCCGAGGGTAGTAAATTATTGATTTTAGCACCCATTGCCCGCGGCAAAAAAGGCGAATACAAAAAAGAACTCGAAAGTTTGCAAAAACAAGGTTTTCAACGCGTAAAGATTGATGGTGAAATCTATGATTTGGATTCCACTCCCGAACTAAACAAAAATCAAAAACATGATATTTCCGTGGTGGTTGACCGCGTAATAGTAAAAGAGAGTATCGCCGAAAGACTGAGTCAGTCTTTTGAGACGGCATTGAAGTTAAGCGACGGTTTGGTTTTTGTAGAAAATTTATCAACCAAAGAACAGCTTACTTTTTCTTCCAAATTTGCTTGTCCGGTATCCGGTTTTACCATTGAGGAAATCGAGCCGAGACTGTTCTCATTTAATAACCCATACGGAGCCTGCCCGCATTGCGACGGCATCGGAGCCAAACTGTATATGGATCCTTTATTGATTGTCCCCAATCCCAATTTGTCTTTGAGCCAAGGTGCCATTGCTCCGTGGCACGGTTTCCGCTCTGCCTTTTACGAACAGACACTCTATTCTTTGGCCGAATACTTAAAGATATCGCTTAAAACACCGTGGAAAGACTTGCCGCAAAGAGTAAAAGACATAATTTTGTATGGTTCCGGTGATGAAGTAATTCCGATGTATTACAGCCGTTTTGCTACCAACAAACCTTTTGAAGGAGTTATTCCCAACATGGAAAGACGGTTTTTGGAAACCGATTCTGCCGCTTCAAGAGAAGAACTTTCGCGTTATCAATCGGCAGCCCCATGCGAAGTCTGCGGCGGCAAAAGACTAAAGCCCGAGGCCTTGGCCGTAAAAATCTGCGGTCTTGACATCATGGAAGCTTCCGATATGTCGATTAAAGATGCTCTTGTATGGTTTAACGGGGTCAAACCCAACCTAACTCCCAAAAAACAAGAGATAGCCGCCAAAATATTAAAAGAGATTTGCGAAAGATTGAGCTTTTTAAATAATGTCGGCTTGGAATACCTCACTTTATCCCGTCAGTCCGGCAGTCTTTCCGGTGGCGAATCCCAACGCATCCGGCTGGCCAGCCAAATCGGTACCGGACTCACCGGAGTTTTGTATGTATTGGACGAACCCTCCATCGGCCTGCACCAACGCGATAACAACCGCTTAATCGAAACCCTGACCCGTTTACGCGATATCGGCAACAGCGTAATTGTGGTTGAGCATGATGAAGATGCGATTCGTGCCGCAGATTTCTTGATTGATATCGGCCCCTTTGCCGGTTCGCAAGGCGGCAAGATAATGGCCTCCGGTACGGTAAAAGATGTCCTAAAAACCGATAGTCTTACGGCTCAGTATCTGAATGGAATCAAAAAGATTGCCGTGCCGGAAAAAAGACGCAAAGGCAACGGCAAATTCGTAGGACTTAAAGGTGCTCGTACCAATAATCTAAAGAATGTCGATGTCAAAATTCCGCTCGGCACCTTTACCTGCGTAACCGGAGTATCCGGCGGCGGCAAATCGTCTTTGATATTGGAAACCCTATGTAAAGCTCTGGAAAAAGAAATCAACGGCTCTCGTGAGCCGGCCGGAATATACGATAAACTCATCGGAGCCGAAAATATTGATAAGATAATTAATATCGACCAATCTCCGATCGGCCGCACCCCGCGTTCCAATCCGGCTACCTATACCGGAGTATTCGGCAACATTCGCGATTGGTATGCCGCTCTGCCGGAAGCCAAGGCCCGAGGCTACAACGCCGGCCGTTTTTCTTTCAATGTCGCCGGCGGCCGTTGCGAAGCTTGTAAGGGTGATGGCGTCACCAAAATCGAAATGCACTTTTTACCCGATGTTTATGTTGAATGTGATGTTTGTAAGGGCAAGAGATTCAACCGCGAAACTTTGGAAGTCAAATACAAAGATAAATCGATTGCCGATGTTTTGGATATGACGGTTGATGAGGCTTATATATTTTTTGAAAATATACCCTCAATCAAAAACAAACTCGATTTATTAAGAAAAGTAGGACTTGGTTATATCAAGCTCGGACAACCGGCAACCACACTTTCCGGCGGTGAAGCTCAACGCATAAAGTTATCTAAAGAACTATCCAAACGAGCTACCGGCAAAACCTTGTATATTTTGGATGAACCAACAACCGGATTACACTTTGAAGACATTAATAAGTTGCTGTCGATATTGCAGTCTTTGGTCGAACAAGGTAACTCGCTGATTGTCATTGAACACAATCTCGATGTTATAAAGACGGCAGATTATATTATTGATATCGGGCCCGAAGGCGGAGACGGCGGCGGACAAATCATCGCCCAAGGCACACCCGAAGAAGTTGCCAAATCGCCCATCAGCTATACCGCCAAATTTTTGCGAGATAAGCTATAAGCTTCGCCCTGCTTTTGTCTTGATTATCTTGTTTGTTTTATAGGCGGTTGATATTTCATTGGCCATATTCTTAAAATATCGGTCGCCTTTTGCACCTTTAGCCAACACTCGTGTTAACTCACCGACATTTTCCGATGAATAATCACATTTTGTAACAATATCCTTAAACATATCGGTCATATTTTTATGAAAAACAGGATTGAAGAAACCGGCATCCAAATAAGTCACCTCAACAAAATCGGCATAAGCAGCCGCCACATCTTTCACCAAGTTTTTATCGACCGTATTTTTTCTTGCCACATTGCCGAATATGTCCACCTGCGGATTATCCGCACCTCTAAGCTTGGCATTGTCAGTCAAAAGCTTGTATAAGGTCTTGGTCTCAATATTTTTTTCCGAACTATCACCGGCATCGTTAAATAAGTTGTTTGCGTAATTAAGTACATTTTTAGCGGAAGGAACAAAATCCGGAGCATTTACATCGACTCTTGCTTTCCACTCTTTATACTTTTGAGTTCTTTCAAATACCTCATTAAAACCGTTAAGCATTTCTTGTAAATCTGCTTGAATTTTTACATATTCATCACTCATCTTGCGTTTATTGGGCAGAGTCAAAATTGCGGCCAATTTATTAAAATCTTCTTTTCCGTAATAAGGTATCAACTTATCACCGAAACTTTTCATTTCTTTATGCAGATGAGGTTTAACGCCTTTCTTTTTTTTCATAAACTCTACATACGAAGCAAAAATACCATTAATCATCTCGGCATTAACATAAGGCTCATAACCGATTGCATTATTATACAAGGTTTTAGTTTCTTTGGTCAGCAGTTTTTCAAGAGGTTTAATACTCAAAGGCTCTTTCAGTTTATTAGCCATTTTGAAATACAAATCGGCACAATTAAGCACCACCTTATCGGAGAGTACTTCGATATTATCGGCATATTTTTCAAAAAACATATAAATCAGGTTAACCCTCTTAGTCTTACAAGTTTTGCTAAGATATTCATTAGCTCTGGTAAACAAGCTGTTGGTAATTTCCTGATTAGTAGTCGGATTATAGTCGGCAATTTTCAGCAAAGATTTTTGCGAGAATTTATGTTCTTTATCGGCCCGAAACATATAAAGCAAGAATCTGATTTTAGAAATATCGTTTAACGGATAGTTTTGGATTTGATAATCAAAAATCTCAAACATTTTTTTAGCAAACGAGTTCGTGGTATTTTTTCTAAAATACCACAGCATATGTCCGTTAAGATCGGCCCAATCTTTTTTATCGGCCTCGCGAAACAATGTATCAAAATGATCAAAGAGGTTTTGTTTAGCTTCTTCCGAATAAGGGTATGGTTTGTCAAATTTCACATTTTCGCCATAATATTTTTTGGCTTTACCGTATTTAGCCCCCCAGTCGATAACATCTCTGGTATAATTCTCAATAAGTTTTTTGATATATCTGCTCCGAGGATATTTATCAGCTACCGACATAGTCCCTCCTTTTGTCAAAATTTTAATAATTGTAGCATTTTTTGACAAAAAATCAATATAAAAAAACGGGAAGGCAACACCTCCCCGTTTTTTAATAATTTGGTTGATTAGAACTTATAGTTCAAAGACAAACCAACCAATTTAACCGAGTTATCATATTCTGCGGTTACACCGTTAGATGTAGCATTCGTCGGCAAATTAACCGAAGCTTCTTTAGCTTGAATATAAGTAAATGCGGCATCGAAAGTCAAATTTTCGCTATAAGCATAGCTCAAACCGACCGAATACCAATATCTGTCAGAATCGGGAATTCTGGGAGTTCTGTCTGCGGCTTTAACGGCCGATTCGTCATAAGCCAAGCCGAGACGCAATTTCCACTGGTGATCCATCTGATAGCTGGCACCGATGGCATAGAAGTTGGTATCACGCCAATTTTCCCGAGTTGAGCTGAGCAGATAAGAACCATAAGGATTCGTAGTGTCTCTTCCGTAAATATCCAAGCTGTCAAAAGAATTCCAGTATACTCTTTGATATTCGGCCATCAATTCCCACTTATCATTCAAACGATGATAAGCACCAACCGAAAACATCGCCGGGGTATCCAAACGAGCAGAAATATCCTGATTAAGATAAGGAACGGGAGCACTAGCCGAGATATCACCTTTAAGTTTGTGATTGATTTCGGAACGATATCCGACACCGATTCTGGTATCTTCATTAAATTCGTACATAGCACCAAGTTGATATCCGACATCAACGGTATCACCTTCCAACTTAGTATTAACAGCTTGGTGTGAAGCGGTATTGGTCAATCTAGCCTTAACATATTGTATTGGCAAGCCGGCACCGATGCTCAAATTATCGGTAACTTTATAAGCCACCATCGGGGTTGTGGTAGCGGTAATAACCTTAGAGGTAATACCATGGTCAGAACCGGCCCAACCACCATCATACTTGGTAATCATACCGAAAGGTACATTAAGCGACAAACCGATTGTTGTTTTGTCATCGAGTTGGTGCGAAATTGTTCCGTTCGGAGCGATGGCGGCGTGCACGATGTTATTAACATCTTGATTTCTGCCACTTTCTCCATAAATATCATGAGCTTCGGCTCTGGGGATAATATAAGTACCGCCAAGGTTAACCTGAGTACCTTTTTGTTTGGTCAGACCGGCGACATTAAAATAAGCATAAGAGTTATTTTCTGCTCCTGCGGTAGCACCGGCAAAAGCATTACCCAAAGCGGCGGCGGATTGTTCACGCAAGTGAAAACCGGCGGCATTAGCGTTAGCGGCGGCAAGAATCACGCCCAAAGCTGTAAAAGTGATTATTTTTTTCATAAAAAAAGTCCTTTTAAGGTTAAAGCACGAAGTGATTGATAACACACAAAAAATAATAAATCAATCGAATGATTGAAATATTGTGTATTTATTTTAAAATATTTAGCAAAAACAATATATTGATAAAAGATTTTTCTTTAATAGCGGCAAATCTTATGTTATAATAAAAAAGTTCTTGCTTTTTAAGCTAAGCAATGCTAAAAGGCACGAATAGATTTTGTGATTAACTTTTTTTGACACATGAAATGAGGTGATTTAAGTGGTTCAAGTTACTGTTATCGGTAATGATGTCGGACAATCTTTGAAAGTTTTGAAGAAAAAGATGCAACGCGAAGGCATTTTCCGTGAAATGAAATTGCGTCGTTGTCACGAAAAGAATTCTGAGAAGAAGGCTCGCCGTCAGGCCGAAGCCATTCGTCGTGCTCGCAAACAGTTGCGTAAACGCTTAGATACAGAAGGCTTCTAGTTTCATACAAGCCTATAGAGTTAAAAGCCGCTTTCCTTCGGGTAGGAGAGCGGTTTTTTCATTAAGTATGGTAAATTGGGCTAAAAAATGCTTGTCAAAGAATTTAATTTATCATAGCTTATTGTTGCCGAAGCGAGAGGCTTCGGTGGTGTCTGAAAAACATCTCACAAAGAAATTTCTCCCTAGGGGGAGTAGGTGAAATAAGTATGCTTTTGGCATAACGAATAAGCCTGTCTGTCTTTGTGCAGTTTTTCAGCTCCTCCGCCTTATTTTTTAAGGCGGTTTTGTTTTATAACAAAATAAGGAGTTAAAACTGTGAATTTAAAACAAGAATTAAGAAAAAAATTGTCGGTTGAACTACGAAAACTAAGGCAAGAAAAAGGCTTAAGTATCCAAGAAGTAGCACTGATGTCGCCTTTGTCGATACAGATGATATATGATATGGAACGAGGCAATAACCGCCGTTTCAATATCTATCAGCGACTGCTCAAATTTTATGGCAAGAAATTGGAGTTTACGATAAAGGATTTTGAGTGATTATTTACTTAAAAGACTTTACTATTTTATCATCTCAATAACAAAAAGGAGGCCAATTCATACAGCCTCCTCTTTCATACACAACATCAACCAAGCTTACAAGCCTAGCTCTTCCATAACCTGTTTTTTCAAAGTCACATTATCGGCTTTTCCGGTGGCAAATACCGGCAGAGTATCATGATATAAAATCACTCTCGGCAAATATAATTCCGGCAACCCGTTTTGCTTAATATAGGCATGCAATCTATCGTTGTTGGCGTTTTTATTATTGGTAACCAAAACAATCTGCTCACCTTTACTTTCATGAGGTACTGCAACCACGCCGTAAGAAAAGTCGACTCCATCCGTCTCAAAAGCCTTAACCACGGTCTCCAACACCGCATTCAACGACACCATCTCGCCGCCGACCTTGGCAAATCTCTTAATTCTGTCCCTGATATAAACAAAGCCGATTTCATCCATTTCAACCACATCACCGGTATGATACCAACCATCCTCCGGCGGTACCAAAACACCCGGATTATCCGGCAAATAATATCCCAACATGATATTAGGTCCTTTAACCCACAATTCACCGCCTTTCTCGATTCCGTCAACCGGCACGATTTTGTGTTGAATTTTCGGCAACAATTTTCCTATTGAGCCAAAACGGTTGAATATGCGGTTATTTGCCGTAACCACCGGCGAGCATTCGGTCGAACCATAAGCTTCTTTAACGCTTATCCCCAATCTCTCGCCCCACAAATTGCGTGTATCCGGTTTAATGGCTTCTGCTCCGCCATACATAAAGCGAATATTATGGAAATCCATCGGATGAGCGATTTTGGCATAACCACGGAAGAAAGTATCGGTACCGAGCAAAACCGTTGCCCCTATTTCATACGAAAGCTCGGCAATAATACGATAATGCAACGGAGAAGGATACAAAAACAGCTTACTACCCTTAAATATCGGGAACAAAGTTCCCACCGTAAGCCCAAAGCTGTGAAACATCGGCAAAGCATTAAGGAAAATATCCGAAGTATTAATCGCCTCAATACAGCTCATCTGATCCACATTGGAAATAATATTGGCATGGCTCAAAACAACGGCCTTAGGAGCCCCTTCCGAACCGGAAGTAAACAAGATTACTGCTTTTTTGTTTCCTCCCACCGGATGCGGCACCCTTTTCAATTTATAGCGAATGTAGGCTGCAATTTTATCCTTCAAAGTAATATATTTACGCAACTCCTCCAAATAAAATACTTTATATCCGGCTTTACGCAAATCGTCTACCACATTTTCCATCTTTGCATTACGGATAAAGGCGTTAGAAGTAATAACAAGTTTAACTTTAGCTGTATTGCACATTGACACCATATTTTTTGAGCCGACCGAAAAGTTAAGCATAACCGGAATTCTCTCATAAGCCGACAAGCCAAAGAAAGTGCAAACATTTGCCAACACATTCGGCAAAAGGATAGCCACATGCTCTCCCGGTCTGGTCATCCCCTTAAAGAAGCGACCCAAGACAAAAGACTTAATCACGATATCGCGATAAGATTGCGGAACCCTGTTAATATCTTCAAAAAACTTCGGGCGATGCAACAAGCCGCGTTTAGAGTTGATTTTGGCAGCCTTCATCAACATCCCGAACAAAGATATATTGCCGTTATTAATTGCATCGAAGCTCATATCACGCATAATCATATAAACTTCGTTGCTGATATGGTCTCTCTGGCGACGCAACTCATCTTTCAACTTAAACTTAACCGGCTTTCTGACCGTAATTTGCACCTTGGGCAACGGGCGATGCGGTAACTTTCCTTTTGTTTTTGAAAAATAACCGAATTGCGGTCCGTCAATCCACACCGGCACAATCGGAGCACCGGACTTATCAGCGACCAACCCCGGAGCTTCGTAGATTTTCATCAAGCCGCCGCTTTCGGTAATTCTTCCCTCGGCAAAGATCACGCAGCACCTACCGCTGTCAACTTTTGCAATAAGCTCTTTGATATCACCGGGTTCAATCGGATTAAACGGCACGACATCAGCAGTTTGCATCAAGATTCTAATCCACTTATTGCGATACAAATGTCCGTTTAGAGCAAACACCGGATTACCGGGCAAAAACGCAAACAACATTATCGGGTCAAGAAAGGACACATGATTTGATACATAAACTGCCTTAGTAGGCAACCGATTAGCATCGAATTGAATATTGCAACGCACCTTAAAAATAGTAAATACAAGGCGCAAACAAAAACGTACAAAATTTCTCACAAAAAGTCTCCGATAGTTACAAAATATAATTCAATTTGTAACTTGAAAAAACCAATTCTGTAAAGCAAAAAAAATCGCCCCACCTTTTGTGCCGTTTTTTACCAACATAACAGCTTGATTTAACTACAAATTATACTATTTTTCCAAAAGTGGATAAAACACTGTTGTAATTTTTGTAAATGTATACCATAATCCGGCATATATTGATACAAACCAACAAGTTAGGAGGAATAATAAAATGGCAAACGATTCAAAAAGCAAACTGCTTTCAAGTGCTTTTGAAGAATTTGCTAAAAACGGATTTTTAGGTGCCTCGACCAGAGATATCGCCGCCAAAGCCAATATAAACATCTCCTCTATTCTTTACTATTTTGGTGGCAAAAAGGGAATATATACTGCTGCCTTAAAGAAAATCGTCGATACCGTAAATGACCTCACGGCCGAATTCACTTCTCGCTATCAAGAGGTTATCGAACGCAAAGACAAGACCGAAGCAGCCGCTTTTCTAAAAGAAATGATGCAGAGATTTGTGTCCATCGTCTGCAGCAAAGAAATTTCCGACAATGTCAAAAAAATATTCCTAAGCGAATACTCCAGCCCTTCTGATGAATTTAACATCTTATACAGCGAACTCATTCGTCCGGTTCACGACCGCATGGCAAATCTGTTAAATCTAGCCTCAAGTAACAAAATAAGCCTAAGAGACTGCTACTTCTATATTATTATGCTGTTTTCTCAGGTATTTGTTTTCGCCTCTCGCGAAGAATTTATATGCAAGCTTATGGACTGGAACGGCTATGACAAAAAATCAGAAAAACGCCTATCCGACTATATTGACGCCCAAATTGATTTTATCCTCTCGTCATTCCCGCTCAAGAGTATAAAAAAATAATGAATAGCCTCATAAAAAAAGCCGCTCTGACCCACGAGCTTAACCACGAAGAAATACTACAAATATTATCCTCAAACGACTTAAATTCCGAGCTTTTTTTAACTGCTGATAAAGTCAGAAAAGAATATGTCGGTGATGACATTCATCTAAGAGGACTTATCGAATTTTCCAACATCTGCCGCAACAACTGCCTTTACTGCGGCCTCAGACGAGATAACCGCAATATCTCCCGTTACCGCCTAAGTTCAGATGAAATTTTCGGCTTGGCAGAATACGCCCGCAACCAACTCGGTCTCAAAACCATTGTTTTGCAATCGGGCGAAGATATGTATTTCGCTCAAGAAATTATGTGTTCCATAATCGAGCGACTCAAAACTCTGGATATCGCACTAACTTTAAGCATCGGTGAAAAAACTACCGAAGAATATATGGCTTACCGTCAAGCCGGAGCCGATAGATTTCTCTTACGCATAGAAACCACCGATAAAGACTTATATCATCGTCTTGACCCTGACATGAGCTGGGATAACCGTTGCCGCTGCCTAAAAGACATTGGCCTATCAGGGTTAGAAATCGGTTCCGGTGTTATGGTCGGACTGCCTGAGCAAACTTTAAGCTCTTTAGCCGATGACATATTATTTTTCAAAGCCATCAACGCCGATATGATAGGTATCGGTCCGTTTATCCCTCACCCCGACACTCCGCTCAAAGACTGTCAGGGCGGCAGCCTTGAACTTTCTCTCAAAGTTATGGCATTAACCAGACTTCTACTGCCCGATATCAACATTCCGGCCACCACCGCCATGGAAACACTTGCCCCCGACGGACAAATTATGGCCTTGCAATCCGGAGCCAATGTTATCATGCCCAACATAACATTGGCGGAATATCGCAAAAACTACGAACTATACCCTGGGAAGTCCGCAACCAACTGTGTCAAAGACGATAATCTGTCGGAGCTTAGCAGTAAAATAGCATCTATCGGCAGAAAAATCTCATCCGATTACGGCTTCCACCGCAAAGCTCCATAAAAACCGAAAACGGTGAGAAGTATTCTCACCGTTTTACCAACCCCTAAAATAATAACAGCTCTATCTCTTCTGCATCAAAGTTCTGCAGTTTTTCGAGCTGTTCTTTGGATACTTTGGACAGAACATTATAATTGTCCCCTTCCCATATCCAAATATCTCTTGGCTCAACACCCAAAAAGCAATATTCCGACGGATAAAGCATCCCTCCGAATTTTGTTTTCAATTTTTCCGCCTTTATCTTTTCTCCCACAAAATAGGGAATCTTCATACACAAGACATTAAGATCAACGCCGTACCGTCTATAGGCCTCATATATTCTTTTTCTCAGGACCTCTCCGGCACTTGTGTATAAAAACAAAGTCGACCCGACTCTTTTAAAATCATCACTCGGAAAAAAATTTAGTACTGCTTCCTGTGTTGCCAATTTTTGTTTTTTTAGTTCCATAAGCCATATATTTAAAATTAATAATACGAAAATATGGCAATGAAACTATATTTGTTTTTTTAATTATGCAAGAACAAAATTACATCTACTTAAGATTTTTTTTCGGCTCGACCAAACCACCGGAAACAATAAACTTGATAGCCTCCTCCACCGACATATCCATTTCGATTACATCTTTTTTCGGCACAAAAATTAAAAATCCCGATGTTGGGTTTGGCGTTGTCGGAATAAAAACATTAACCATCTCATCGGGCAATTTTGCCTCGACCTCCCCTTTCAAATCGGCACTGACCAACCCCAAAATCCAAATACCTTTTCTGGGATATTCCAACATTACCACGCGTTTAAATGCTTGAGTTTTACTTGAAAATACAGCCTCAAATATTTGTTTTAACAGTGAGTAAACCGAGGACAGTAACGGCACTCTTCCCACAAACCATTCACCCAAGCGAATAAAGAAACTTCCCAAAAATCCGGCAGCAAACATTCCGACTAAAATTAAAAATACAATCAATACCACCAATCCCAATCCGGGGATTGTCATCGGCAAATATGTATTCAACTGATATTCTGGCGGCAACATTCGATTAACCAAAACATCCACCCACAAAATAAATTTATATGCCAGATAAAAAGTTATCGCCACCGGAGCCGTAACCAATATACCGGTAAACAAATAAGCTCTGAGCTTAGCCCCCAATTTCATAAAGACTTCGCGTTCTTTTTGCAAACGCATTTCTTTAATTTTCTTGATATTTTTTGCTCTTTTTACCACAACATCTTTATCAGCCATCAAATTTTCCTCAAATCTTCAACAATAAACTGCACATCATCTCTGCCGTTCCAATGATCGCGACGCAACACCCCGACGGCATCAAACTTTGCCCCTTGCGGATTAAGCATGGCATTACCGATTTCATTATCCCCTACTCTAAAAGCAATAGCTTTGATACTGCCGCCGTTTTCCGAGGTCAGAATACAACGCACATGCCCAACCCCGACCAACATCGGCTTAACAATTCTCACATTTTTAAGCAACAATCTCGGTTCCGGATTTCCGGCTCCGAAAGGCTCTAGTCTTGCTAAATTGTCGGCCAGCTGTGAATTAGCTCCGCCAACATCCAAAACCGCATCAATTTCAACCACCGGAATAATTGCTTCATCTCCGATTTTTTCTTTTACATAGTTTCCGACAAATTCCCTAAACTCTTCCAGTTTGTCTTCCTCAAGCGAAAAACCGGCTGCCATCATATGTCCACCGCCTTTGGTAATAAGCCCTTTTTCTTTAGCGGCAACAATCAACAAGCCCAAATCCACCTGCGGAATGGAGCGAGCCGAACCTTTTACCTCATCATTTTCCACCGACATTACAAATGCCGGAAGATTGTACCTTTCTTTGAGTTTTCCGGCCACAATACCAATCACTCCCTGATGCCAATCTTTGCCATACACAAAAGCAATCGGATATTGTTGCGGTGTTCCTTCCAATTTTTCAATAGCATCTTGCAGCACATAATTTTCAATATCTTTTCTAGATACATTAAACTCGTTTAATTTATCGGCCAAGAGCTGAGCCTGATAATCGTTGTCACAACACAAAAGCTGATTTCCCATATCGGCATCACCGACACGGCCGCAAGCATTAATTCTCGGTCCCAGCACATATCCCAAATGAAACGCTGTCGGTGCCTCGCTCAAATTAGCCTTATCCATCAACACGGTCAGGCCTTTATTATTTCTTTGAGCCATAACTTTCAAGCCTTGTGCCACATAAGCCCGATTAAGTCCTTTCAGCGGCACCACATCACACACCGTCCCTAAGGCAACCAAGTCCAACCATTTTTTCAAATCAGGCTCATTTCTGCCGGCCGAGTAATACCCGTTTTGTCGCAAGCTTCGGTTAAGAGCCACCGTAAACATAAACACCACACCGACCGCTGCCATATATTTGAGGTAAGGATAGTCATTATCTTCATCAAGTCTTTTCGGGTTCACCACTGCATAAACTTCGGGCAATTTAACCTCTGCCTCATGATGATCCAACACGATAACATCCATTCCCAAATTTGCGGCATATTCCAAGGGTTCAAAAGCTGTTGTTCCGCAATCAAGCGTAAGCAACAACCTGCAACCGGCATTATAGAAATCATCTATGGCTTTTTTACTGGGCCCGTATCCTTCTTCACGATCCGGAATATGAACCATCGGCTCGACCCCGACATCGCGTAAAAAGAGCTTCATCACCGAAGTTGAGGTTGCACCGTCCACATCATAATCGCCGATTATAGCGATATTTTGCTGATTAATTATTGCCTGAGCCACCTTTTCGGCAGCTTTTTGCATATCTTTCAAGACGAAGGGATCCGGCATTAAATTGTTTAATTTTGGATTTAAGAAAGTTTCCACATTCTCCGAGGCAATACCTCTGATTGCCATAATTTTAGCCATTACCGGCGGCAAGTCATACCGTTGCGACAAGACCTCGGCAAACCTTTCATCGCAAGCTGTAATTTGCCACAAATTTCCGCCTAAAGATATACTGCTCTCGCTCATGATATCTTTCAAAATTAATAAGTCAGATAAATTTCGGCACGGCGATTAAGTCTTTCGCCCTCGGGCATAACTTCCTGATACAGAGGCATTGAATCCGACAAAGCCTGCACCGAGATTTTATTTGCCGGCACGCCGGCACGCCGCAAAGCTCTGGCAGTATTGTCAGCTCTTTCTGCCGAAACCTTAAAATTAGCTAACTTATGCGAGGCCGGATCGGTATCTCTGGTACGAGATGATGCAAATCCGCACACGGTAACGGTTGCATCATTTTCTTTAACCAATTTGGCAATTTTTTTCAAAGTTGCATTATAAGAAGAATCAACTATCGCTCCGCCATTTTCAAAATAAACGGTTGCGGCCAGATAGTGCATGGTCGGAGTTTTTTCTTGCGGCTCATTATTTTCGGCCGTTTGCTGTTGCGAAGCGGCAAGGTTTTCTTCATTTTGTTCCAAAGGCTTAACATCTTCTTTTTTAACTTTTACCACTTTAGCCGGAGTAACTTTTTCAACATCCGGAGCCTCTGTTTTCACTTCTGCTTCTGCTTTTTCTTCTTCGCCTTCATAAGCGGCATTATCCTTATCAGCCACCAGCACGCCGTTATTTTCGATTTTTCTGAGTTCTACTTTTCCGCCTTCATGAATTATCACTTCACTGTCTTCATCCTCAAAGTCGGGAAACACCGCGGAAGAACAAGCACTAAGCATAGCCACGCCCATCAAAACCGTTAAAACAGATTTCACATTTTGCACCAGCATAAAACCACTCCACTAAAAAAACTTACACCTCAAGCAAGATAAAACAATAATTGCTTTTACACAATAGCAAAAAATATTTTTTTAGCAAATAAAATAAAGTTATTATCTTGCAATATTTGTTTGTATTTAGCGATATTGTCGTTATAATGTGAGCGAGGTTAGTAATTTTTTGGTGTTATGATGGATAGACGCAACTTTTTTTCCTCTATAGAGCTTGCCGATTGGTTTCATAAAAAAGCCGAGCGGCAGGGTTTATCTTTGAGTGATGAAAAGATACAACACCTTCTGTTTTTGGCTCAAATACACCATCTGCTAAAAGAGGGTCGTCTTCTTGTGCCGTCATTTTTTATTTGCGGCAAATCCGGTTTTTATGAAGCCGGGTTGCAGAGCATTTTAAGATTTGGGTTACCGTTAATGCCCATGGCATCATTTGATGACAACACGGCTGCTTTCTTGGATCTCATCTGGAAAAAATACTCTCCCTTAAGCGATTATGAATTGACCGAATTTATCACATCGCTCAACTGTTGGCAAAAAAATTATAACTCGCTCAAAGAAACGATAGTTGATGTCAGTAAGTTAGTCGATTCTTTTGCCCAATCGATTCAAGGTTCACCGGAAGATTTTTCTTTTGTAAAATCTCCGGCCAACACCAAAAAAATAATGTTATCACAAAACGGCCCTGTTCAGGTATCATCCTGGCATCCGCGTAAACTAAAAAAATAAGGAGCAAATTAATGTCAAAAATTTTCACCGTTATACTCGGCACATTGTTTTTGTTTGCCTGTTCTCCCGACAACGAGCAACGGCCCACTTCTCCTTTGGTAATTAACACTGCCAACGGCGAAGTGCGTTTTAATGTAGAAACGGCTCAAACTTTGGAAGAACTGCAGACCGGTTTAATGTACAGAACCGAAATGCCGGCCAACAACGGTATGATTTTTAATATCTATCCTGTTCGTCCCACCGGCATGTGGATGAAAAACACCAAAATTGCTTTGGATATGCTTTTTGTTGCTCCCAATGCCTCAATCATCATGATTAAAGAAAATGCCACCCCGATGTCTGAGGATTTAATCATTTGCAAAGAACCGGTAAGAGCGGTAATTGAGTTAAATGCCGGACAAGTTCGCCGCTATGGCATCAAAGTCGGCGATAAAGTAAATCATACGATTTTAAACAACATGACCAGCTTATCCGATGTTGTTACCCCCGAAATGCCTGTTATGGCCAAAGGTCCCAATGCCGTTATGCCCAAAGGCCCCAATGCCGTTATACCAAAGGGCCCCAACACTCAAGCTGACGCACCGGTTATGCCCAAAGGCCCCAATGCCGTTATACCAAAGGGCCCCAACACTCAAGCTGACGCACCGGTAAAACTTCCGGTTCCAAGCCCGCTATAAAAAATCAATCAAAAAAACCCGCGATTAATAAATCGCGGGTTTTTTTGCCTCAAAACTTTATTCTTTAGCTAAGTCAACTTTAATATGCAATTCTTTAAGTTGTTTTTCGGTCGGCACATTCGGAGCTTGCATCATCAAATCTTGTGCCTTACCGTTCAACGGGAAAGCAATCACATCACGGATTATTTCCTCGTCTAACAGCAACATTACCAATCTGTCCATACCATAGGCCGAACCGGCGTGCGGCGGAGCTCCGAACTTAAACGCACTAATCATACCGCCAAACTTGGCATCAACCACATCATTGCCATAACCGGCAATTTCAAAAGCCTTATACATAATATCCGGCTCATGATTTCTGACCGCACCCGACAACAATTCAACACCGTTGCACACAAAGTCATATTGATATGCCAAAATATCCAACGGATTTTTATTAAGCAAATCATCCATACCGCCCTGCGGCATAGAGAACGGATTGTGTGAAAATTCTACTTCACCGGTTTCTTCATTCTCCTCATAGAACGGAAAATCAACAATCCAGCACATCTTGAATGCGTTTTTATCAATCAACCCAAGTTCTTCACCCAGTTTATTACGCAATCTGCCGCTGAATTTATCAAATTTCATGCCTTTACCGACCATAAAGATAACGGCATCACCGTTTTCGGCATTAAAGGTTGTCTTTAGTTCGTTGAGCTTAGCTTCGCTCAACAGTTTGGCAATACCTTTATTCCCTGCCTCAGCAAAAGCCACATAGGCAATACCGCCCATTCCTTCTTCTTTGGCATAAGCATCCAATTTATCAAAAAACGACCGCGGCTTTTCGGCAATCTGCTTAACCGTCACTGCCTTAACGGTTTTACCTTCTTTCACCAAACCATCATAAACCCCAAAACCGCTGTTACCGAAGAATGCCGTAGCATTTTGCAAAACAAGCGGATTTCTTAAATCCGGTTTATCGGAACCGTATTTTGCCATTGCCTCACGGAAAGGAATATGTATAAACGGAGCCTGATCGACTTTTTTACCATTGGCAAACTCATTAAAGATAGTACCCAAAGTATGCTCAATAACCTTAAACACATCTTCTTGAGTGGCAAAACTCATTTCCATATCCATCTGGTAGAACTCTCCCGGAGAACGATCGGCCCTGGGGTCTTCATCTCTGAAACAAGGAGCAATTTGAAAATATCTGTCAAAACCCGACACCATCAACAGCTGTTTGAACTGCTGCGGAGCCTGCGGCAAGGCATAAAACTTTCCGGGATTTAATCTTGACGGCACCAAAAAGTCGCGTGCACCTTCCGGAGACGAGGCTGTTAAAATCGGGGTTTGATATTCGGTAAAACCCTGCTCCATCATCAATTCACGAGAACGTTGGATAATTTTTGAACGGAACAAAATATTTTTATGAACTCTTTCTTTGCGCAAATCCAAGAAACGATATTTAAGACGAATTTCTTCCGGAGCGTCATCCTCTATTGCAATTTGAAACGGCAAAACTTCGGCTGTTGAATATACGCACAAATCAGTAACTTTAATCTCGATTTCTCCGGTTGGCATATTTTTATTAATGCTCTCGCGCAAAATAACTTCGCCCTCGATTCCAATCACCGATTCCGGACGCAAAGCTTCTATTTTTGCAAACAAATCGGAGCTGCTATCGAACACACACTGCGTAATTCCGTAATGATCTCGCAAATCAACGAAGCACAAATTTCCCAAATTGCGTTTTCGTTGTATCCAACCGGCAAGTTTCACCTTTTTGCCGATATCTTCTCTGCGTAACTCGCCGCAGGTATGTGTACGATATTTATTCATTTTAAGTTAATCCCTTTTTATATTAAAAATCAGACTTTACAGTTTTATTCCCAAACAAAGCAAAAATCAATAGCTTAAACACATAAAAAAAGAGATTTTCTTTTCACAAAGAAAATCTCTTATGGTGTTTTTCGATTTAAGGTAAAAAAAGATTGTGTTGTTTTACAGGTTGGTATAACGTACTGCCATTTTTACAATATTCTCCGGCTGTACGCGACCTATTATCTTGTCCAAGGTTTCATTCCACTCCGGCACGCCGAGCATGGTACCTCTATATTTCGGCGACCTTTCTGAGTTAAAAGACATAACATGGACAATACCGCCCTTTCCCAAATAAATAAAAGACTTTATAAATACAGAATCTTCTCTGTATATTTCTTTTATCATCTGAAGATAATCTGCTTTAAAGGCTTCAAGTTTTTCTTCATCCATACCAGGAAGTTCAAACTTCACTTCATCCACCATATACCAAGTGTTTTTGGCATTTTTAGGCAGATGATCTTTATGTTCCTGAACCACATAGGTTGGATATAAAGAATATCTTTCGGCAAGGTTAGTCAACACATCCACAATCGGGCACTCTTTTTTCTTTACTTCAAAGAAAATGACCTTTGCTTCTCCATGAGGAGTCAACACAAAACCGTCTCTTATTCTCTGTCCGTAAACAGAGATTACAGACTTAACACTTGTAAGCACCTCAGGTGCAGCCATGGCATCAACCAAGGCATACTGTTTTTTTGCAATTTCTTTTTTTTCCATAAATTAAAACTTTAAAATAATATTAATAAAACTAGTAAATGTGGGTTCTTTGTAATCCTCGATTTTATAAAAATCAAGTTTTTTTTATGCAAATTAAAAAAAATTTAAGTATAAAGCTATATTATCTAAGGAATTTACAAGACAAAACTATGAGAATCTAAAATGCAACTTATTGAAAATACCAAAGATTTAGAAACTTTATGCCAAGATTTATCAACCCAAGAATTTGTATGCGTCGATTTGGAATTTTTGCGTGAACACACCTATTTTGCCAAATTATGCCTTATCCAGATATCTTCGATTCAAACCTCTGCCATAATTGACCCCTTGGCAGATGATATTGACCTAAATCCGTTTTTTGCTCTGATGCAAAATACCGCCGTTACCAAAGTATTTCACTCCGGCCGCCAAGATGTTGAGATTATCTACAACCTAAGCGACAAAACTCCGCAACCTATTTTTGATACCCAGATTGCTGCTGCCGCTGCCGGATTCGGTGATGCGGTAAGCTACGAAAATTTGGTTAACCACATATTGCATATCAGCTTGGATAAGACCTCCCGTCTTTCTGACTGGAGCAAACGCCCCCTAACCGAAGCCCAACTGCAATATGCTCTTTCCGATGTTACGCATCTGGCCAAGATTTACCCCTACCTCATAAATTACCTCAAAGAAAACGACCGCCTCGACTGGATAAAAGAAGACCTTGAATTTTTAGGTGATGAAAATACTTACAAAATAAATCCCTCATTAATGTGGCAACGGATTCGCCACCGCTCACACAGTGCTTTTTTCCTAACCACTTTACGCGAACTGGCCGCTTGGCGGGAAAAACGTGCCATGCGTAAAAATACCCCGCGTCAATCTTTAATTAAAGATGAATTGTTATTAAACATATGTGCCGCCTTTCCGCAAAATAAAGAAGAGTTAGCCTCCATCAGAGGAATGAAATCCGATATAGCCTCCGGCAAATTAGGTGATGAGATATTAGAAGTTTTGCAAAAAGTTAAAAGCCTTGATAAAAAAGATTATGTAAAGGCTGAAAGCATTCGCGAACTTCCCAATACCAACAGCTCTTTATACGAGATTCTTAAGCTTCTGACCAAAGTCATCGCCCAACAAGAAAAAATAACCCCTCATATGCTCACTAATGACGATGAGCTAAAGTTTTATTCTCACGATCAAGAAGCAGATACTTCATTTAAGCACGGCTGGCGTTATGAAATTTTCGGCCGCATTGCCGAAGATGTTTGCCTTGGCAAAATAGCCCTTGTATACGACCCGCACGGCAAAAATTTCAAATTTGTCAACATCTGAGTGTTAAATAGCGGTTGCTAAATTAAGATAAATATTTTAAGATTTCCCCCAATGCAAATTTAGGGAGCAAATCACATGGAAGAAATTGAAAAACTAAGTTTTGAAGAAGCCATATCCCAGCTCGAAAACATCGTCCGAGAGTTGGAAAGCGGCCGCATAAAACTTGACGACGCTGTTTCTGCTTATGAAAAGGCCGTCAAATTAAAACAGCTTTGCGAAAGCAAATTAAAAGCTGCCCAGTTAAAAATCGAAAAATTGGAAATCACCCCAGATGATAAAGTAAAATCATCGGAATTTGTTGTCCCCGAGGCTTAAAAATCATGCAAACATTTGAGCAAAATCTTAAAGGTTTTAGTGAAGAATTTAATCTATCGCTTTCAAAATATTTTAAATTTCCTTCCGGCAGTGAAAGACGCGTAAGCGAGGCTATGTCCTATTCGCTAACCAACGGCGGCAAAAGATTACGGCCTTTCCTGTTATGCAAAACCGCTCAACTGTTTGGCATAAATTACGAAACTTCGTTTCCCGTTGCCGCCTCATTGGAAATGCTGCACACCTACTCTCTGATTCATGACGATTTACCGGCCATGGATAACGATGATTTGCGTCGCGGCAAACCGACCTGCCACAAGCAATTTGACGAAGTCACCGCCATTTTGGCCGGTGACGGGCTTCTTACCTATGCTTTTGAGGTCTTGACCAAGGCTCCGTCATTATCCGCCGAAACCAAGATTAAGCTTTGTTCCCTTTTGGCCGAACGAGCCGGTGCCTTCAACGGAATGATTGCCGGACAAATGCTCGATATTCAAACCGACAAAACCCCTTCTCTCTCCTCAGAAGAGGTAATAAAACACATCGAAGAAATGAAAACCGGATGCTTGATTGCCTACGCTGTTCAAGCCGGAGCCATCATCGGCAACGCCGATGAAACAGCATATAATGCCCTGAGCGGATATGCTCGCAAAATTGGTATTGCTTTTCAAATATCCGACGATATTTTGGATGTGATTGGCGACCAAGAATTAATGGGTAAAACGCTTCGCAAAGATACAGATCAAAGCAAGCTTACCTTTGTTTCACTTTATGGACTGAAACAAGCTCAAGACATTGCCTCCGAGCTTATTACCAAAGCTAAAGCAGACCTTGCTCAATTTGGTTCAAAAGCCGAAGAGTTGCAAGATTTGGCCGATTTTATCATCAGCCGCAATCACTAATCATCATCAACGAAAGTAAGGTAAACATATTTTGCCGTCGGAGCCGGATTATCCACCACCAAATTCAACGGAATTTTTGCTTCCGCGGTAATAATCTCATCTTCCAACTTCCGATTATGGCTCTGCAAAAGAGAAGTATCCGAACCCAACAATTCTATATGAATTACCGGTAATTCGACATCATAATCAAGTGTATTATAGACAAACCCCTTGATGACCAGACGACGATCCTCATCCTCATCTTCGCCGAAGAACTCCCAGCTTATATTTTGGAATTCGAGATTTTCACCGGTAATTCTGGCTTTGATTCCCAGAGCCTTAAATCCGGCATTTAAGAACGGAAACTCTCTGACTAATTGGTAGCGATTATTAAATACTGATAATGCAGTCACCACCAACATCAGCACTAATACAAATCCCCATCTTATTTTGAAATGCAGACCTAAAATGTTTTTGAATTGCAGCCAAAATTTTTCATAAAACGGCAACTTTTTTTCCATAGCCATTAGCTGCTCGGTATGTTCCGACAATCTTTCAAATATTTTTTCCAAATCAGCTGCATTTTGATTATCGTCATCAACCACCGCGGTCGTATTTTCAGCTTTGAGTTCACCGGCACCTTCCGTTTCTGCTACTGCGGCATTTTCAAAATTGGAATTGATATCAGGTTCTTCAACAATTTTTTCCTCAACGACGATTTCCTTCTGTTCCGTAGAATCACTTTTAGGGGATTCGAAAGACAAATCGCCTATTGTAAATATTTTTCCACAATTACTGCATTTGAGCTTGCGAGTTTTCATCTCGAGCAAGCTGTCATCGACCTCATATCCCACATTACATTCCGGACAATATACCAGCATTACGACCTCCGTTTTCTCAAACTATAAGGTGAAAAAGATTTTAATCAAAGAAAAAAAACACTTTATTAAATAATTAATTGCTTATATCTTGATAGCGGTAAAACTACGAGGAGTTTTTCGGTGACGGATAACAAGAACATCATAGAAATGAACAATGTCGGGATTCGCTATGGTCAAGGTCCCGAGATACTGAGCGATATAAAATTATCGCTTCCGCAAGGATCATTTTATTTTCTTACCGGCCAAAGCGGAGCCGGCAAGACATCGCTGTTGAGTCTAATGTATCTGGCTCAAAAGCCGAGCCGCGGGCAGATTAGCGTATTTAATCACAACCTAAATTTCACCAACCGCGACCAACTGGCATCATTGCGTCGCCGTATCGGAGTCGTTTTTCAAGATTTCCGACTGCTTGATCACCTTTCGGCCTTTGACAATGTTGCACTGCCGTTAAGAGTAAGCGGTATGGATGAGAAAGAAATAAAAAAACGCGTAACCGAGCTTTTGACCTGGGTAGAACTTGAAGAACATATGTTTGATAAGACCTCCATACTCTCCGGCGGAGAAAAACAACGAGTTGCCATAGCCCGATCTGTCATCAACCGTCCGGATCTTTTGCTGGCCGACGAACCTACCGGTAATGTTGACAACATAATCGCCGGCAAACTGATGAAGCTTTTTGTCGAGTTAAACAAGCTCGGAACCACGGTTGTAATAGCCACTCACTCGGATAAGATAATCAACGATTTTAAATATCCTCGTTTACACTTACAAAATCGCGGGCTTCATATTTATTATCCGACCGATACCTCAATGTTCGGAGGCTTAAATGTCTAAGACTTCGTATATTTCACGCAAGCAAGAGCTACCGTTAAAAAGCGAAAATACCTCACTGTTTTTGCAGATTATTATATCGATAGCCGTATTTATTTTTGCGATTACTTTATCAGGAGTCCTGTCCATCGATTCCATGATATCTAATTGGAACAAAAGTATATTGGGATCCATCACCGTACAAATAATTCCGGTTAACAACACCAACAAAGAAAAAGCCTTAGCCGAAACCATGGCTTATCAGGAAAAAGCGGTTGAATTTTTAAAATCGGTTAATGGCGTTACCAAAGTTACTCCGTTAACCGACGAACAACTTGATGAGCTTTTAAGTCCTTGGCTTGGCGATGATGTCGATATCTCCGACCTTCCGACCCCGCGTATTATTGATGTCAAAATATCACCTGATGCCGAAATTGATTTTGCTCAACTTTCCATGGATTTGGCACAAGCCTCACCGCAAGCCACCCTAGACAGTCATAAATTATGGTTAAATAAGCTTATATCTTTTGCCGACGGGTTAAACTTAATAGCCTCTACCGTTTTACTTTTGGTTGCGGCCATAACATCTGGAGCAATATTTTATACCACGCAAATGAGCTTAGGTCTCCACCACAACATAATTGAAATTTTGCATATAATCGGAGCCAAAGACACCTATATTGCCCAACAATACACCAAACGGATGGGCTTTTTGGGCTTTATCGGCGGTATAATCGGGCTGTTTTTTGCAGTACCGGCCATATTTTTCATTGGCAATTTGGCTCTCAACATTGAGGGTGGCATAATCAGCGACGCAACTTTAGGTTTCGGTGATTGGGCGGTTATATTTTCTTTGCCGTTATTTGCCATGTTCATAGCCATGTTTACGGCCTATTATACGGTAAAACAAACCCTAAAGAAAATGCTATGATAAAGAAGTTTGCACTGACAGGTTTTGTGCTTTTTATAGTTCTGTGGTTGAGCGGAATGGTATTTTTTGCCTGGCAGATAAACCACTTTTCATCCCCGAGTGATGAAAAAACCGATGCGATTATAGTACTTACCGGAGGAAAGAACCGCATTAGCGAAGCGGTAAAACTTTACGAAGCCGGTAAAGGTTTAAGGCTATTCATTTCTGGGGTCGACAAAGATATTTCGCTCAACAACATTGTTTCGACCCAACAGGTTAACATCAGTGACGCAACCAATGTCGACATTGGTCATGAAGCCTCCAACACGGTTGAAAACGCCCAAGAAACGAGCGAATGGATAAACAAAAACGACATCAAGAGCATTCGCTTGGTAACCTCTAATTATCACATTTTGCGTTCATTGATAGAGTTTAGAGAATTTAACCCGCAAACCAAAATAATCATTCATCCGGTATACTCGGAGAACATCGAAAAAAAGTGGTGGACGAGTTGGCAAACATTCTCGCTTATTTTCAAAGAATATAATAAATTTATATGTGCTTATCTGAGAAGCTTTATTAGATAACGAAAGGACGATTTTATGTTGTATGTTCGCTCACTGATTTTCAACATTTTCTGTTACGGTATAATTGCGGTCGGTTGCATAACCAACAGCATTGTCGGTCTGTTCTCCCGAGAAGCCACCATAAAGATATGGAATCATTTTTTCATTCCCGGAGTAGTTTTAACATTAAAATACATAGCCGGCATCACCATAGAGATCAGAGGAAAGCAATACCTCAATCAGAGTACGGGAATTTTTGCCGGCAAGCATGAATCGGCGGTTGAGACCTATGTATTGAGCAATTACCTCAAAAGAGCTACCTTTGTTATGAAAAAAGAGCTGACCTACATACCGATTTTTGGCTGGGCCCAAGCACTTTACGGAATGATACCGGTAGACCGTTCGGCCGGTTCGGCGGCGATGAAAACGATGCTGAAAAAGGCTCAAGAATTATCGGCCAAGAACCGTCCGATTATCATTTTTCCGGAGGGTACCCGTCGTCGTCCCGGAGATACGCCGATGTACAAACCTGGCGTTGCACTCCTATATCAGCATTTAAATATGCCTGTAGTTCCCTTTGCCTCCAACACCGGATTTTTCTGGGCCAAGAGTTCTTTTTTAAGGCATCCCGGTAAGATTATATTTGAGTTTTTGCCTCCGATTCCTACCGGCTTAAACAAAAAAGAGTTTATGGAAAAACTGCAAAATTCTATTGAAGAAAAATGCCGAGAGCTTAATATGGAAACCATCAAGAACTATCCTTCAGTAAAAGATAAACTGGTCAGAAAATAGGATTTAATGTTGTGATTAATAAACTTAAAGAGCTTACGACTAAGATATTCAAGCCATTTGTTAAGATATGGCAAGCTTTTGGGAGCTATCGTAAGGCCGTATTTTCTTGTTTTTTCTCTTTCTGCTTGGTTTTTGGCGGCATATATATCACTGCCTCCCGTAATATTGCCATCAAACAAATCCGCTGGCAAATGAATCGCAGTATTGCCCAATTAAATGAATTGGGACTTGATGTTGCTTATGATAATATTGAATTTAATCACACTTTTTTCTTTCCGCTGGTAACCATAGATAATTTTCAAATATATAATGCCACGGGTTTGAACAGCTGGTCGTTAAAATTTAAGGAAATAAAAGGCTATTCCGATATATTCGGCGGTTCTCGCATCCGCTTTGAATCCGATAAGGGCGGCAAATTTATTTTTAATGATTTTATTTCCGACATGAACAGCGAACAAACTTTCATGGATATAACAAGCAAAGGCGGCACTTTGGATAGTTTGGTTATCCACGCCGAAAATATAACCATCCATGACTTTGCCAAGATAAAAAAAGTTGCTTATTTACTGGAAAAGAAACAACAAAAAAACAATAATTTGGCAGTTATATTACCAAGCTATGAAAGCCTTTTTGAAATCAATAATGTCGATATCAACGGTCTGATAGATTATCCCCTATCCTCGCACCTAAAATTATTTTATATGAAATCTGACATCATGGGGCAATTCACCCCTGACGAAAAGTTTTTAACCGCAGTTGAAACCTGGCTTAAAGACGGGGGTTTTATTGATGTTCCGAGCTTAATAATCCAGTGGGAACCTCTCACCTTGGTAGGTCGCGGCGATATCAACTTTAATGAAAAGCTTTCTCCCCGCATATCTTTCAACACCTCATCAAAAGGTCTTTTAAGATTGCTCAAAGATTTGCAAAGCAACGAATTTTTAGACAGTAAGAATGTTTTTGTCGCCAATATTTTGTTGTCAAACAAAGCTTACAAATTAAACACCGAAGACAAGGAAATGACTATCTCGACTCCCATCAGCTATGCCGACGGAAAAGTTGCGATTGAAAATCTGACCATAAAAGATTTCAACAAGTAAATTCAGCCAATATAATTTTGGCTAGTCCGTACCTGCGTTCATCGACGAGGCAATAACCCTCCGGCAGAGAGCACGACTCATTTTTTTCAACTTCTACAATGCATAGAGTCTTATTTTTCAACCATGGCTTTATCTTTTGCAAGGCTATTTCAGTCAATCCTTTATTATACGGAGCATCCATAAATACAACATCAAATTCGTCCGACGAAAGAACTACCGAATTTATATCTGCTTTTATGACTTTTATTTTATTTTTTTCCAAAGGAAACAGTTTCACATTTTTTTGTAAATCTGTGGTATCTATATCCAACAAAGTTACTTCGGCAAAGCCTTGAGACATGGCTTCCAAGGCAAAAGCCCCGCTTCCGGAAAATACATCCAAAAGTTTGTATGAAGAAAAATTGCTTCCCAACCGATTCCGCAAGATATTAAACAACGCTTCTCTGGCTTTATCGGAGGTCGGTCGCACATTATCAGATTGCGGAGAGATTAATTTTTTGCCGCGATATTTTCCGCCGATAATTCTCATAATTCAAACTTTGCCCCCAGTTGCTCACGCAAAGTTTTTTGCGGCACTTCTTTAACTTCACCTTTGGCCAGACTGCCAAGTTGAAACGGTCCATAGGATAGACGAATAAGTCTTGAGACTTCCAATCCCAAATATTTCATAACTTTTCTGATTTCGCGATTTTTACCTTCGGACAAAGTAACCATCAGCCATGTATTCGCACCTTGCTTGGTTTCAACTTCGGCTTTGATTGAGCCATATATAACTCCGTCAATTTCAACACCTGACTTCAATTTATCGAGCATATCTTGAGTAACATTGCCGAATACTCTGACTTTATAGCGGCGGCTCCAAGCATTTGCCGGCAATTCAAGTTTTCGTGATAGCTCACCGTTATTTGTCAGCAACAACAATCCTTCGGAATTCAAATCCAATCTTCCGACCGAAATAACTCTGGGCATATTCTTAGGCAAGCAATCGAATACGGTTTTCCGCCCCTTTTCATCTTTATGAGTAGTAACCAATCCCACCGGCTTATGATACAACCACAAGCGAGTTGTTTGTTTTTGCGGCAACTTTTCTCCGTCGAGCAAGATTTTTTCTTCACCCGTAACATTAAGTGCCGGAGTATCGACAACTTCTCCGTTAATGGTAACGCGGCCTTGTTTAATCAGCTCCTCTGCTTCACGACGCGAGCACGCACCGGAACGAGCCATAAATTTTGCAATTCGCATGGTCATTTTTCGCTTTCCTTTTTTTTCAACTTCTATCATAATCTTTCAAAAATACAACAAAAAAGGTTCAGAGATGAATGCCGAAGATTACATGCAAGAAGCCCTAAAAGAAGCCCAAAAAGCCTTTACCGCCGATGAAATACCGGTTGGTTGCCTGATTGTAAATAGCCAAAGCGGGGAAATAATCTGTCGTGCTCATAACTTAAGCGAGCACGGAGATGATGCCACCGCTCATGCCGAAATTCTTGCCATCAGAGAAGCCTGCCGCAAGCTCGGACAAAACCGCCTGCGAGATATGGACATGTATGTAACTTTAGAACCATGCACCATGTGTGCGGCAGCGATATCCTTTGCCCGCATCAATCATTTATATTTCGGAGCCTATGATGAAAAAGGCGGCGGAGTAGCAAACGGCATAAAATTTTACGAACAAAAAACCTGCCACCACCGCCCCGAAATAACCGGAGGCATTTTGGCCGAAGAAAGCTCGGAACTGTTAAAAAAGTTTTTTAAAAACAAAAGACAGAAGGCTAAATGTATTTTGCCAGATTAAGGTAATAATCGGCAGAAGTTATTTTTCTTTCCAAGATTACATCCAAAATCATATCCGGCACCTTAAGATCGCCTTTTCCGATTCCAATCTTTACTTCCGGATGTGCACCGCCATGAAAATCAGAACCGCCCGAAACCATAAGATTAAGCTCCTCAGCCATTGCTAAATAATCTCGTTTAAGTTCGGCATTATGGTCAGAGTGAAAAACTTCAATTCCTATCAAACCAGACTTTTTCAAATCTCTAAAAAGTTCAAACAACTCTTTTCCTTGTCGTTTGGTATGAATAGGATGCGCCAAAACCGGCACGGCACCATTATCCAAAACAAAGGCAATCACCTCTGCCGCTTTAGGTTCATTTTTAGGCACATACGCCGGTCCGCCTTTATTTAAAAATTTGCTAAATCCGTCTTCCCAACTTTGAATATACCCTTTTCTGAGCATTTCTGCAACGATATGAGGCTTTCCGATTTGAGTTCTGGGTTTCATATTATCATCAAAAGCAATTTTTTGCCAATCGAGTTCCATACCCAAATTTTCAAGCAACCGCACTCTTTCTTTGGCCACTCTCATTCTTTCATTAATCATGAAAGTCTGCCGCTCTTTAAAAGCCGGTAGGGAGTTATCGGGAATATCCAAGGCAACAATTTCCATACTCACATTGGGATAATCGGCTGAAAGCTCACTTCCGTTGATGGTGGTTATGGCAAATTTTTGAGCGGCATTTTTAAATTCCAAGCATCCGTCGACTACATCATGATCAGTCAGTGCCGCGGCTTTCAAACCGATAGCTGCCATTTTTTCCATCAACTGCGACGGCGTAAACATCCCATCAGAAAAAGTTGAATGCATATGTAAATCAATCATTTAAGTCCTACATTTCAGCTAAAGCATCTAAAATTTGCATTGGATGTTGTACAATTTTTTTAGCCCCGATAGATTGTAACATTTCTGTTGTTCTAAACCCCCAAGCCACGGATATGCAATCCAATCCCGAATTTTTGGCAGTCTGCAAATCCACTTCCGAATCACCGATATATACGGCTTCCTGTTTTTTAGTTTCCAAATCCGCAAGAGCTTTTAGTACCATATCAGGTTTTGGTTTGCGTTGCAAGCCTGCTGTTTCTCCGATAGCCAAATCGACAAACGGATAATAAGTCTGTGCCAATTTTTTAACTGCCGCATCAATCTTATTTGAAACGATAGCTTGTTTATAACCTTTCTGCCGCAAAATTTTCATCAGCTCCGGAATTTCAGGATATGGTTTGGTTTTGTCATTCATATGGATTTGATAATACTGTTTAAAAATTTCAAAACATTTATCAAATTTTGGATTATTTAGCCCTTGCGGTACGGCCAACTCCATCAATACCTTAATTCCGTTTCCGAGCATAGCCTTGATTTCATCCTGGCTATGCGGCTCAAACCCGCAGGCTTCGAGAGCATAATTAACACTGTCTGCCAAATCGTCCAGTGTATTTAATATAGTTCCGTCCATATCCCAAATAACTGTGTTTTTCATTAAATTCCTCCAAGTTGATATTGATACCATACGGCAAAAATTATGTAAATCACCAAAATCAAGATTCTGGATTTATTTTTGACTCTTTGATTGCAATATGATATAAACAAGCAACAAGGAGAGAGTATGAAGATTTATCAGGTAGGCGGTTCGGTACGCGATAAATTGATGCATCGCAAACCGCACGACATAGATTATGTTGTAACCGGCAGCACTGTAGAAGAGATGCTGTCGCTTGGTTATAAGCAAGTCGGCAAATCTTTTCCGGTATTTTTGCACCCCGAAACCAAGTGCGAATATGCTCTGGCTCGCAAAGAAATAAAAACCGGCGATAAGCACACGGACTTTGAGTTTATATTTACACCTGATATTACATTAGAGGAAGATTTGGCTCGCCGTGACTTTACCTGTAATGCCGTTGCACTGGATGTTGAAAGCGGAGAAATTATTGATTGCTACGGCGGAGTTAAGGATATTGCCTCACGCACTTTGCGTCATGTTAACAGCGAACATTTTCCCGAAGACCCGCTGAGGATTTTGCGGATGTGCCGTTTTGCCGCCCAACTTGATTTTAAGGTTGCCCCCGAGACTATGGAGCTTGCCTCGACTATGGTATCTAAAGGAATGCTGTCACATTTATCAGGCGAAAGAATATGGCAAGAGATCTATAAGGCGATGCAGAGCAAAAATTTTGATATTTTTATAACCACCGCCAAAGAATGCGGTGCATTGAAAGCGATTTTGCCCGAGGTTGATAAACTGTTTATCACGCCGGAACGGGAAGAACATCACCCCGAAAAAAACAGTGGTGATCATACTTTGCTATGCCTAAAAAATGTTGCCGCAGAAAGCCCGAAACTCAAATTTGCCGTTTTGTTGCACGATATCGGTAAATCGGTAACCCCAAAAGATATTCTGCCGGCTCATCATTATCACGACCGCAATGGCATTCCGATAATATTAAGTATCTGCAACCGTCTTAGAGTCCCAAACGAGTATAGAGATTTTGCGATACTGTGTTGTCGTCATCACATGAAATTGCACTTAGCAAGCGAAATGCGCAAAGGCACCCTCACCGATTTTGTAGATAGTATTAAGAGCAAAGACATTGAAGACTTTATCAAAGTTTGTCGTGCTGATTTTTACGGCCACCAAAAAGCAATATCGGCGAAAGAAGCTGCATTTTTTGAGCAGCAAAGCAATTATTTTCGGCAAGCCTCGTCGGTTATCAAAGCCATCAGGGCTCAAGATATGCCCAATTTTACCAAGCTTCCCAAAGACAAAAGTTTCAAAGATAAATACCGCGAATACAAGATTAATCGCCTCACCCAAGCTCTCAAATCCGAACGCTAGGTCAGAGTCTTTTCCAAACCCGCTGTTGATTAATCTCTTCTTTTTTGCGGAATGCTGTTTCCAAATCAAGATTATGCATATTTGCCAAAGAGCAAAGATAGATTAAAACATCAGCCAGCTCCAACTCGACATTTCCCACATTCGACCCGCTTCCTACCGAACCGCCTTTCATATTTTTACGCACGGCGGCAAAAAGTTCGCCCATTTCCTCGCCCAACAACATGCACTCATACACTTTATCGGTAGTATTAAAACCGCGTTCTTCTTTCATTTGTTTAACATATTTTTGAATATCGGACAAAGTCGGATTTTCTTTAAGACAAAGTTTGCTTTCCATATTTCCTCCGTAATTTTTTAAGCTATCAAGATGATAAAGCAGAGTTTTTCACAAATCAAGATACTATAAAAAGCTGCTCAAATTTTAAGCTTTACTTTTAATAAAAATACGCTTATGCTCGCAATCGGAATCTCCGATGAGTATTCTGGGGTGTGGAAACCTCTTTTCAGACGCGTCTAAAGTGTAAAGACGATAAATTTTGCACGCTTTCTGGTCATGGACTGGAAGGCGGCAAAATAAGCCGTATTCGGTCAATATGTCGCACTATTTCGTCTGAGTAGTTTCCAACTTCCAGTCGCCTCATTAGGCGGCTTTTTTGTTATAATTCAACAGATGGTGCCACATGAAAAAACTACTGGAAATTACCGACCGCGGCTTTGACAAAGTCATTCGTTTTTTAGGCATAAGGCTCAAAATCAAAAATCGTCGAGCCTGCCAAAACTATCACATAATCAACCGCCTGATACAAGACAATTTAAGCACGGCTCATCTTCATCAAAAAACATTTGCCCCGTATAAGAATAAACATCTCGGGCAAGATATCGTAATTTTTGCTTCCGGCCCGTCGGCAGAAGAATATCAACCGCTCAAAAATGCAGTACATATCGGCATAAACCGCTCATTCTGCACCGCCAAAGTTCCTTTAGCCGCATTTGCTTTAGATATAGCAAATTACTTGGCTTTATCAAAATAAAACACAAAAAACAGAAAGGAAAATAAGATGATTTTTATCAAGACACATCTTTACAAATTATTTGCAGAACCATTTGTCCGTTACAAAAATTCCAAGAAAAAAACTCGTTTTTTGGAAATAGGACCTGGTCCAAAAAGGCTTAGCGATTTTGAAGGTCTAAATATTGTAAAGAACCATGCTACCGACTACATAGCCGATGTTGCAAAAGGAATCCCTCTAAAAGATAATAGTTTTGATATTATATACACCAGTCATTTTTTAGAACACATTGAATGGTATAAAACAGAATTCGTTCTCAAAGAAATGTATCGCATTCTCAAAAAAGGAGGCATCTTAGAATTGTGGGTACCTGATGGTCTAAAAATTGCTCAAGCCTTTGTTAATGGAGAAACACAGCAATCTAACGATTTTACAAAAGACGGATGGTGGAAATACAATGATGAACATGATGTATGTAAATGGTTTAATGGTAGAATCTTTACATATGGCGATGGGCAAAAAATTAAAGGACACTGGAATTCTCACTTATCTGCTTTTTCTGAAAGATATTTAGTAAATTTACTGAAAAAAACAGGGTTTTCTAATATCACAAAAATGGAAAATTCAGAATGCCGTGGATATGACCATGGTTGGATAAACTTGGGAATAAAAGCTCAAAAATAGGATACAATCATGAAGTTATTTAAAATTGAAAACAAAAATCAAAAAAAAGTCCTTCACATCTTAGGACTTAAAGTATCTCTTGTTAAAAAAACATCTAAAAAGATAAATTTTCGCACTTTTGAACAATTATCTCTGACAATAAGAAAAAATATTCACATTCTCCCCAATGATATTGATTTAGTTGTCGGAATTCCTCGTTCCGGAATGATACCGGCATACATAATTGCTCTATTTATGAACAAAAAAGTATGCTCACTAACAGAATTTATAAACGGCATAACCCCAAAAAACGGAGAAAGAAAGATAGCAAACAATAAAGAGAATAAAAAAATCTTGTTTGTAGATGATTCTATTGCATCTGGTAACGCATTATCGAAAACCAAGCAATTACTACAAAGCAAATTTTCTGCAAAAGAAATGGAAAATTTCTTATTTATGGCGGTATTTGCATTAAAAGAATCTAAAAAACTAGTTGATTTTTATTTTGAAATTGTCAATCAGCCAAGGCTGTTTCAATGGAATTACCTCAACCATACTATTTCTTCAAAATGTTGCTTTGATTTAGATGGTGTTTTATGTGTAGATCCCACAGAAGAACAAAACGATGACGGAGAAGAATATAAGAAATTTATATTATCGGCCAGGCCATTGTTTATACCTCAATACGAAATTAATGCGATTGTAACTTCACGTCTTGAAAAATATCGCCAAGAAACAGAAACCTGGCTAAAAAACAATAATGTAAAATATAAAAAATTATACATGCTAAATTTAAAATCGGCAGCCGAACGCAGAGAAAAAAATTGCCATGCTGATTTCAAAGCCCATGTATACAAAAAACTAAAAGATACGATATGCTTTATAGAATCAGATCCCAAACAAGCAGAAAAAATTGCCAAATTATCTAAGAAGCAGTGCATCTGCGTATCCACAGATGAGTTCTTTGAATAATAGCATCAACAACCTAATCCCCTCGGGTAAAGCCGAGGGGATTTTTGCTAAATATGAGTTATTCATTCTCGGGTGTATTTTTTCTTCTATGTCATTCTCGGGCTTGACCCGAGAATCTAAGAGTATGAGACCCTCAGAACAAGTCCGAGGGTGACGATATAGAGGAAACCCTCGGAATAAATCCGAGGATGACGATAAAAAAAGAAATGTCATTCTCGGGCATATTTTTTCTTCTTTGTCATTCTCGGGCTTGACCCGAGAATCTCTCATATTTTTTCTTGCACCGCTGTTTTCAAAACGGTGGAGAATGAGGCAAATAATAAGAAAACTTTTTTTAAGGCGACGGGAGTGTACTGGCGGTACATGACCTAGCCTTAAAGAAGGTTTCTGTATTAGTTGCCCATTATACGCCGTTTTACTGTCATTCTCGGGCTTGTTTTTCTTTCTTCGTCATTCTCGGGCTTGACCCGAGAATCTATGAATGTGAGACCCTCAGAACAAGTCCGAGGGTGACGATATAGAGGAAACCCTCGGAATAAATCCGAGGATGACGATAAAAAAAGAAATGTCATTCTCGGGCGTGTCCCGAGAATCCCTTAGTGTTTTTTCTGTATTAGTTGCCCATTATACGCCGTTTTAGTCACTCCAAGTCTTTTATTGTAAACTCCAATTTCTTCCCATAAAACTTAAGCAGCCGTTGATAAAGATTATAGCGGCGGTTGTTTCCTTGTTCCATATCATATATCATCTGTATCGACAGCGGCGACATTAGTGCGACTTCTTGAATGCTTAAGCCATTTTCTTGCCTGAGTCTTCGCAATTCAATCGACAATTTTTCTCTTAATTCTTGTTTTAAATTCACAGTTTT
>CASEYY010000026.1 GCA_949292335.1 uncultured Pseudomonadota bacterium | reverse complement strand
ATTGCTGCCATATACTCTTTCACCGGTATCAATACCTTCCCATCCGCAAATAGCGTTTTGATATTCTCTGCCGACATTGGCATCGCGGAGTTCCGGCTTTACCGTATGGCGAAAGCTGTGAAAGACTTTTCTCTTGCCGCTGATACCTATGCTTTCCAAATATCTGCCAAACCATTTGGACATTTTATCAGCATAGTGATTTTATTGAGCGTAAGTAAGCTGATAAAATACGCGTTGTTTGCGTTTGGATTTAACCGAAAGCAAATAATCTAAAAAGCCCATTTCAATAATTTTGGGATGAATCGGTACAATTCTTTTAGAAACCTTATTTTTCAAATGTTGGTCTGGACGTTCGTCTGTGAAAATCATATAATAAATATTGTTTTCTTTTTTGATGTCAGCGCAATAAAGTTGGCATAATTCGTTCAGACGAGCACCGCTGTATAAAGCCATCAGCGGAATAAAGTAGCGATAGGCAAAGTTTTCATCTTCCGGATAAGGATAATATTCCGGATTAAATATCTTTAATAACTCGGCTTTGGTAAAGCGGTCATAGCTTTGGCGGCTATCTTTGACCGGAATTTCTATCTGAACGTTTAAGGCCGCACTGACATGACCTTTTCTCTGGGCATAGGTTAAAAATTCTTTGAATACGCGTAAATAGCGTTTGACCGTGGTGGTGGACATGGTCTTATCACCAATCTCGGGCAAAAGCATATCGGTTAGCTTTTTGTGTTTGGAAGCACTCATCTTCTTCCAACCGCGTGGCACATAATAGATTTTGGTTGAAATCGTATCACAGTCTTTAGCGGTTAAATTTTCAACATATTTCTTATTAACCAAACTGAACACCACATCCAGACAGGTTTCATCTTGATATAAAGTGTTATCGCCGGTTCCTTTGACATTTTTCTTATATTCTCTGAATTTTTCAAACAGAGTCTTCCAATGTGTTTTAATTTGCGGCGAACGAATGGTGTTGGCGGTTCGTTCTTCTTCTATATAACTTAAGCAACGCTCAATAACGGCCGGAATGTAGAAATTGCGGTTGTCGGTTTGAATGGCATTGGCTCTGTTCAGAGCATAATCATCGGCCAGAGCCAAATGATTTTCCAGCTTATCCAGCCATTCCGGTCTTTGATTGGGCTCGGGTTCAACCGCATTCTTTTTGACGGTTCGTTTTAAGAAATCAAATACCGAAGGGGGAATACGTTTGTTTTGTTTGAGCGAAGTGATGTATTTCTTTACGAAGCTAACAACTTGCTCATCCTTAAAATCTTCATAAGAACCATAATTATCGGAATGTTCATAATCCGAGCGACTGAGCATAGTAATATCAAGCTCATGTACCGAGAGCTGATTATTTTTAATTTGAAAATAAGAATCGTCTAATTTGTTTTGAATCTCTTTAATGCGGCTGGCAACGATATTTTCGATATCGTCATCGGAAAGAATAAGTTTGTTGTTTTTTATTTCCATCAGCAGCCGTTCCAAATCATTGATTAACGTATCAAACTTAAAAGTTTCTCGCTTCAATAGCAGGATGGCTATATTGTAATCATTAGTGTTTAAAGAAT
>CASEYY010000025.1 GCA_949292335.1 uncultured Pseudomonadota bacterium | reverse complement strand
TTGGCCGATATGAACGAAGCAAGTGCCGAATACCTTACTTTGCAAACCAGACAACAATTAGCAATTAACTCTCTCTCGCTTGCTTCGCAAGCCGCCAGAAGTGTCCTAAGTCTCTTTTAGACTTGTCATTCTCGGGCTTGTTTTTCTTTATTCGTCATTCTCGGGCTTGACCCGAGAATCTAATCAAACAATGTGACATAGCTTCTGAGACCCTCGGAACAAGTCCGAGGGTGACATTAAAACGGTGTATAATGGGCAACTAATACAGAAACCTCCTTTAAGGCTAGGTCATGTACCGCCAGTACACTCCCGTCGCCTTAAAAAAGTTTTCTTATTATTTGCCTCATTCTCCGCCGTTTTGGTTTTTCTTTATTCGTCATCCTCGGGCTTGACCCGAGAATCTATAAAATTTTTATCTAATCATTACCCATCTTGAAACTATAAAAAATTGCTCATTCGCCGGTATTTTTTGTTGCTTTTTATTAAAAAAAGTGCACAAGCTATATCAAATCAGTTGAGTGGAGTTGTTTGAATGAAACCTTTGTATCCTGTACTTTTGCTTACTATTTCAAATGTGTTTATGACATTTGCTTGGTATGGACACTTGAAGTTTAAATCAACTGCTCTTTGGGTAGTGGTCCTCGCAAGTTGGGGAATAGCTTTTTTTGGATATTGTTTTCAGGTGCCGGCTAATCGTATCGGTCATGGATTCTTTGACGCTCCGCAGCTTAAGGTAATGCAAGAGGCGATTACCATAGTGGTGTTTTGTATCTTTTCGGTGCTTTATCTTAAAGAAGGTTTGCGATGGAAATACATTGTCGGCTTTTTGCTGATTATGCTGGCTGTGTTTTTTGTCTTCAAAAAATGGGACTAAATACAAAAAAAGACACCGCAAGGGTGCCTCTTTTTGTATTGGCGGATGAGGAGGGATTTGAACCCCCGATACGAGTCACCCCGTATACACGATTTCGAGTCGCGCGCATTCAACCTCTCTGCCACTCATCCATTCGGTGTTTTTATTTTCAAAATAATACTCGTTTTAAATCCTTTTGGATGCACGCTCCTTCGGGCTAAAGCCCTCTCGCGCTTAATTGGCTCGTCGCATTTTATCAAATGCTCCTCGCCGATCTCCACTGCGTTGCGATTCCAGCCTCTTAAGCCACTCATCCATTCGGTGTTTCTATTTTCAAAACAATATTCGTTTTGAGAAAACACCACTATCTATTAGCCGTTTTATTTTTATTTTGCAAGCAGATTTTATATTTTTATTTCATATTGCGGATTTAATTTTTACGGTTGATTTATTTTGATCGCAGAGTAAAATGCTCTCATTCGTTAAAACTTTTATAAAAAAGGATGACTATATGAAAACTCTGATTGGTATTCCGGCTCGGTACGGATCTACTCGTTTCCCCGGTAAGCCTTTGGCTAAAATTGCCGGTAAAGAAATGCTCTTGCGGGTATGGGAAAACGCTCTTAAAGCTGCAGCTAAATTTGATGGTTGTGAGGCTTTTGTGGCAACCGATGATCAAAGAATTGTCGATTTTTGCAAACAACATAATATTAATGTGATGATGACTTCCGAAAATTGCTTGACCGGAACCGACAGAATTGTCGAACTAGCCCACAAAATGCCCGAAAAACCGGAATTCGTCGTCAATTTACAAGGCGATAATCCTTTATGCCCGACTTGGTTTGTCGAAGCCGTGATTGCCGCATATTATAACGATAATACCGTTGATACCGTTACTCCGGTGGTTAATTTGAGCTGGGAAGAACTTGATAATTTGCGTGAACATAAAAAATCGACTCCGTTTAGCGGTACAACAGCCGTGTTTGACAGTAAGGGCGATGCTTTTTGGTTTTCGAAAAATATTATTCCGGCAATCCGAAAAGAAGAAAAAATTAGAGAAAACTCACCTGCTTCGCCGGTTTATCGTCAAGTCGGATTATATGGTTATCGTATGGATGTCTTGGATAAAATCGCTAATTTGCCCGAGGGAAAATACGAAAAACTTGAAGGTTTGGAACAACTCCGTTGGATCGAAAATAATATTAAAGTGCGTTGCGTTCCGGTCGATTATCGCAACTATAAAAAAATGGCTTCACTATCGGGTGTTGATTCTCCCGAAGATGTGGCCAGAGTGGAAAAAGTTTTGGCCGAGTGCGGCGAATTTTAGGAGCTTTTTATCATGACTACCAGAATAATTATTGCCAGACACGGAAATACTTTTACCAAAGAACAAACTCCGACCCGCGTTGGCGGAAGAACCGATTTACCCTTGGTCGAAGAGGAAAGAGGAACTCTTATCGGAAAGTACCTTAAAGATGTCGGCTTGCTACCAGATAAAGTTTGGGCGGCTCCGCTAAAAAGAACCATGAAAACCGCAGAGTTAGCCGTAGCGGCTATGGGAATAAATTTGCCGGTTGAAGAAGATAATTTGTTTCGCGAAATAGATTACGGACCCGATGAAAATAAAACCGAAGACGAGGTTATTGCTCGTATCGGTCAAGAGGCTATCGATAAATGGAATGCCGAAGCAATAGTGCCTGACGGATGGAAGGTCGATGTCGAAGGTACAATCAACACATGGATTGATTTGGGCAAAAAAGTTTTTGATAAATATCGCGATAAAACTGTGTTGGTGGTTTCGTCAAACGGCGTTATCAGGTTTGCTCCATATTTGACGGGCGATTTTAGTAAATTTGCTTCTGAACACGATATTAAAGTCGGAACCGGTTGTGTCTGCGTTTTTGAAAAGAAAAATGAAAACACTCCGTGGAAGTGCATTGAGTGGAACTTAAAGCCAAAGAAATATTTTGAAAATAAATTATAGAATCCGAAAACTGCCGAGAAAAAATTCCGTACGAGCTACGGAATTTTTTTTTGGCATAAAAAAATTGCAACAAAAAAGGTGGTTTAGATGATTGTTTTTTAATCAAAAAAATAACGCGGGGCCAAGTGCAACCAAAAAATAGCATTTTTTGGTTGCAAAAAAAAAAAAATACTTATCATAAGAAGTATAGGGTGTTTATTATTTAGGGGACGTGTCATGAACAGAATCGTTTTCTTTATGATAGCGGCAGTAATGTGCTATGGTGAGTGTTGGGCCAAGGTGACGCCGGTACATGAGTATTTACAATCAAAGATTTCGGATGATACTAAGGCACCGTGTTTTAATTATCCTTTGTCGTCGTGTCCGGCTAACGGTGTGTGTACTAAGTGTCCAGTCGGAAAGAAATATTTGTTAAAAAATTGTAATTCGCCTTATGTAAAAGTAGGCGATAGTTGTTCTTGTCCTCTCATAAGTGTTACTTTGCAGTATAGCAATGATAAATGTTTGCAAACTTGTGACGGTAAATGTATTAAAAAAAGTTGTACTCCTAGTCCGAATCAGAGCGGATGTACTAACGGAACAAAAAAATGTGATAACGGTTGCGGTAGTAAAACCAGAGTTTGTTGTAATGCTTGTAAAGATTTGGTGACAACCAAGCCCAATAATTCAAGTTATACCTATACATCATGTACGGATGGGGATGGATCTAAGCAAATAAAAAATGGTTGGCAGTGTGATAATGGTTATTACAAGGTCGGCAGTGTGTGTGAAAAAATCTGTAATACAAATCCTTGTTCGGGCTATACTTTGACATCTTGCCCGGTCGGTAAGCTATGCAGTGAGTGCAGTGTAGTTAATTCAGATTGTTCTAGCGGTGGTAAAAAGTATAAGATTACCGGTTGTACGGCGGTGGCGTGTGCTGGTTATACATTGACATCTTGTCCGGCGGGTAAAGTTTGTAGTGAGTGTGGTGTAGTGAATTCAGATTGTTCTAGCGGTGGTAAAAAGTATAAGATTACCGGATGTGCAGTCGAGGCTTGCTCGGGTTATACTCTGGCTTCTTGCCCGGCAGGTAAGCTATGCAGTGAATGTAGTGTGGTAAATTCAGATTGTTCAAGCGGCGGTAAAAAATATAAAGTTACCGGATGTGCAGTCGAGGCTTGCTCGGATTATACTCTGGCTTCTTGTCCGGCCGGAACGATATGTGAATCTTGTGAGAAGATTAATTCTGATTGTTCAAGTGGGGGAGTTTTGCAGAAAGCCACTGGTTGCAAGGTTAATTGGGCGGATACGCAAAGCTACTGGTGTGCAGTGCCGCAGACTACCGATTGTACGGCTTTGGGATATACTCATACATCGGGTTCATGTGATGGTGATTATACTAAAATAGGTTGTCCGTTTGATAAAACTAAATTTGCCTGTATTGAATTATATTAGGGAGAAAAACGATGTCGATGTTGCGTAATATGTTGTTATTGACCGGTGTGTGCGGCGGATGTTTAGCCGCTTGGACGGTGGGTGCGGTTGATTGTGTGGAAAGCGATTGTGCAGCTTTGGGATATACTAAATCGGTAGATATTTGTGATGGAGAAAAGATATTGTGTCCGTTTGATACTTCAAAAGCTATTTGTAAGGAGACAAAGTCCTGTGATGATGCAGAGAAAGGAGATATTTTGTATTCGGATTTTACTTGCAGTAGTGATGTTGTTCCAGGGAAGACGCCAATTGCTGTCGTTTTTGATACTAGAAACCGTTTAGCTATAGGCTTAGATGCACCTGAAAAAGTTATGATCCCTGCTGATACATGTTGGGATAGCGGGAAGGTTATGACACCTGAAGGGATAAAAAATATTGCTGAAAAAAATGGTTGTTCTTGTCCGGCTTGTGACTATGTACTTTCTTATTCTACGGAGGGGACTGAGGCTGGAGATTGGGAACCCTGTGCTTACTTTAATCATTCAAATGACAACAAAAGCATGTTTGCGGTAAATGATACTTTATCAAAACTTCATTATAGTGAAATAGATAGGAACTCGTGGATTTTTAATTGCAAATTAGCGAGGTCGTCATCTGTGATGTGTGATTCTTGGGTTTCACCTGGGGTAGAAGACTATGATGTGAATGCTACAGAACCAGCTCCAGTAAGAGTTCAGATAAGGTATTAGATTCGTTAAACAAAAACAAGTTTTAAGCGGGTGTTTTATTTGATTTTGACATAGCATATATTATATCCGCTTAAAAGGTACCCCCGAGTAAGATTGTCTTGCCCGGGGGTATCGCCTTTATTGATGGTGTTGTCTTATTGGAAACTGTTCATTAAAGAGCCGGCTAACATATACCAGCCATCTATTAATACAAAAAAGATTATCTTAAACGGCAGAGATATTACACTGGGCGGTAACATCATCATACCCATCGACATCAAAACCGAGGCAACTACCATGTCGATTATCAAAAACGGGATGTAGATTAAAAATCCTATCTCAAAAGCTCTTCTAAGCTCGCTTATCATAAAAGCCGGAATGGTCGTCTTTAACGAGGCTTCTTTTATGTTTTCCGGTTTTTCTTTGGCTAGATCATTAAACAATAATAAATCTTTTTCGCGAGTGTTCTTGACCATAAATTCTTTCAAAGGTTCTGCGGCTTTTTCCAAACCTTCGGTGAGTTCAATCTTCTCGTCAATAACCGGTTTTATGCCTTGCTCCCAAGATTTTTCAAAGGCAGGTGTCATAATAAAAATCGTCATGAAAAAGGCTAAAGATATCAGAACCATATTAGGCGGAGTAGCATTGGTAGCAAGAGCCGAGCGGGTAATCGAAAATACTACGATTAAGCGGGTGAAAGATGTCATCATTATGACAATGGACGGAGCTAGGGACAAAACCGTTATAAGAGCCAAAACTCCGAAGATGCGTGCCGACGCCGTGCCGGTCGAAACTTCGCCCAAATCTAAGCTCAAGTTTTGGGCAAATGCCTCTTGTGCCGCACTTACTAAAATTATGCCAAACAGAAATAATTTTATTATCTTTTTAATCATTTTTCCCGACTTTCTTTGCGGAGGAGTGTAGTAATATATTGTTATTGCCCAGAACCAGCAGATATTCCGCGGAGTTGTGTTCCAACAAAACAACAGTGGTCTTGGAATCGATAACTTTCTTTTCTAATATCTTGATTCGGGAAGCTTTGCTGCTTGGCCCCAAGTTCATCGCACAACCCTTGCTTTGGCAAAATTTGATAAACCACAGCACAACAAAAACCAAGCCCAAAACAAATATGAGCGATAGTAAGGCATGTATAATATGTCCGAATTCCATCTGATTTTCCTTGAATCAATACCTGCCGCGATTATAATTCTTTATGCGGGGATTAGTCAATAAAAGCCTTGCCCTTGTTGATATTGTTTGCTATCTATATCTTGCTATGGAAAAGAAAAAAGAAATCATTACTCAGGACAGACGAACCGACGGTTTAATCAATATGACGGGGGTGTTGATGCCGTTGGCTAAAAAAATGCTCGGAAAAAAAGCTTTCGCCGAGGCTGATGTCATTTGTAATTGGCAAGATATCGTCGGCGAAAATATTGCAAGCTTTTCAAAACCGCTCAAAATAGAATTTAAAAAAGGCGAAAAAATTAACGGTTGCCTTTATATCGAAACTTTAAGCGGTGGATTTGCCCTTGAATTGCAAATGAAAACCAAACAAATAATCGAAAAAGTGAATACTTTTTTTGGATATGCCGCCGTGCAAAATATTAAAATATTGCAAAACCTCCAAGATTTATCATTAAAGCCTATCAATAACCGCGAAAAAATACTTGTAAGCAAAGAAGAAGAATCTTATATTAAAAACGCGGTCGGAAAGGTCAAAAATGAATGCCTGTCCGAAGCTCTGCAAAGTTTGGGGCGTGCCGTGATTATGAATAACAAAAAATAACGGAATGAATTATGGAAAAATTTATTAAAACTGTGAGTTCGTTTTTTGCCGTCGTTATTATTTATTTCTTGGTCGGCGGTTTCTATTTGCAATCGAAGGGTTTCGTGCCTGATCCCGAAAATGTTTTCGTCTTGGCTCGTCCGGCTCAGGCCGCCCAAAAAGCAAAAAAAACTATCCCCGATAATTATGCCTTTCCCGATCAGCATGTCCTGGGTAATAAAAATGCTCCCGTGACTTTGTATGAATATTCTTCCTTTACTTGCACCCATTGTGCAACTTTTCATCTTCAGACCTTGCCGAAAATTAAAGATGAGTTCGTCGATAAAGGATTGCTCAAAGTGGTATTCGTGCCGCTTCCTTTAGATAAAAATTCTATGGATGCCGCTTTGTTGGCTGAGTGCGTGGGTGATGATAAATATTTTGACTTCATTAATGTACTCTTCAAAAATCAGGGCGATTGGAGCTTGTCTTTTCATCCGCAAAAGTCGTTGATACAATATGCCGTGTTTAGCGGCGTTAATAAAGATATGGCCGAGGCATGCCTTAAAAATGACGCCAATGCCGAGGTTATCCTTACCAATCGTCAAAACGGATTGGCCGATATCGGAATTTCGGGAACGCCTTCGTTTGTCGTGTCTTCGAAAAAAGGTAATGAGCTGGTCGAAGGCTATAAGTCTTTTGATGATTTTAAGGAAATTATTAACAAACATTCTGAGTTTTAAAAAAATAATATTCGGTATTTGCCTTTTTTTAATAACTGCTTAATAATTAATGGTGTAGTGTCTTGAGTATGGAAAAAGCATCTGAAGATATTGAACGGCTGGGTGAAAAAATCGCCAGCTTTCGCCAAAAGGAAGCCGCCGTTCGCCATGAACATAAAAAGAAAACTCTAAACAGAGCTTCAAGGCTCGGTTTGAGAATCGCCGTGGAATTGATGTCGGCTCTGTTTGTCGGTTTGGCTATCGGTTATGTGGCCGATGTGGCTTTGGATACCAAACCTTGGGCAATGGCAGTGTTCTTGTTCTTGGGCGGTGCCGCCGGAGTGCTCAATGTCTACCGCCTGGCTAAATCGGAAGAAGCTCAAATTGAAGGAGATAAATAAAAGTGTCAAGTCCGCTCGAACAGTTCGTTATTAAGCCAATTATCCCTATCGAAGTCGCCGGGATTGATATTTCTTTTACTAATTCATCACTTTTTATGGTCTTGGCTGTCGTCGTATCAACTTTAGTGATGGCTCTTTGCTTGAGAAAAAGAACCATGGTGCCGGGGATGTTACAGTCTATTCCCGAAAGCTTGTACGAGTTCATAAATAATTTGCTCCGAGAAAATGTCGGCGTCGAAGGACTGAAATATTTCCCGTTTATTTTTACCGTGTTCGTTTTTATTGCCTTTGGTAATTTGCTGGGACTATTCCCCTATGCCTTTACCTTTACTTCTCACCTTACCGCCGTGGGTAGCCTGTCTTTAGTGGCTCTCTTGTTTAATATTGCTGTGGGAATTAAAAACAAAAAATTGGGCTGGCTCAGAACTTTCTTGCCCAGAGGTATACCGTTGGCTCTGGCTCCGCTCATCGTGCCAATCGAAATGATATCTTTCTTATCAAAACCTTTTAGCCTTACTGTCCGTCTGGTCGCAAATATGACGGTCGGACATATCATGCTCAAAATTATTGCCGGATTTGTCGTCAGTTTGGGCATCTTGGGCATAATTCCTCTGTTGTTTAACGGAGCTATCGTCTGCTTCGAGATTTTTATTTCTTTGTTGCAGGCCTTTATTTACACCGTGCTGAGCTGTATCTATCTCGGGGAAGCTTTGCATGAACACTAATGTATAATTATGTTAAAAAACTAATATTTATTGGAAAGGATTAAAAAATGGAACCTTTAGCTTTTATCGGCGCCGGTATGTGCGCTTTGTCAATGATGGCTGCCGCTTGGGGCGTTAGTCAGGTGTGGACAACCATTATCTCTACCGTCGGACGCAATCCGCAGGTCAAAAAAGATGTAGATATCTATGGTTGGGCCGGATTTGCCGCCGTCGAAGCTATTGCTTTGTACGCTTTGGTTATTGCTTTGGTTATGTTGACCGGAAACTAAGTTGTCTTAAATTGTCCTTTCAAAACGGGAAGCTCGTCTTTGTACCCGCTTCCCGCCGGAAAGGTCTTTGAAAGCGAGATGTCGTATGCCGCAGTTGGATTTTAGTGTTTTCCCCTCTCAGTTGTTTTGGTTGGTAATATGTTTCTTTACCATGCTCTTTATTATGAGCCGCTTTATTATTCCTAAAACCGCAGAAATGATTAATCTGCGTCGTGCCAAAATCGACGATGATTTGGAACAGGCCGACGAAATTAAAAAACATGTCGAGGAAACTTTGGAAAAATATAAAAAATCTTTGGCCGAGGCTACGGCAAAAGCAAATGTTTCTTTGCAAAAAACTCGCGACGAACTTAATGAAACAGTGGCCAGAAAACAAGAAGAAATCAGCCTTAAAATGAAGTCCGAAATGGAAGAAAACGAGAAAAAAATCGATGACGCCAAAGATAGAGCGATGAAAAAGGTTGAAGAGGCCGCTGCCGATCTGGCGGTCGATGTGTTGGAAAAACTGGGCTTCTCCGGCATTAAACCAAATGATGCCAGAAATGCCTTGGATTTGGTGAAGAGAGAGCAGTTATGACACAGATAAATCATGATGCCGAATTAATTGATGCTACGCAAATGGCCGTCTTTGACGCGGCTTCCGATGTCGTCGGATGGTGGGATAATATGCTTGATGCCGTGAATGCTAATCCGTTTTATTATGAAGCCGAATTTTGGGTCGCGGCAGCTTTCGTCTTGGTCGTCGTTGCTCTGGCTAAACCAGTGGTGCGGGCAATCACAAAAATGTTTAAACAACGAAGCGATATGATTGCCGAAAGAATTAATGAAGCCGTCGAACTAAAAGAAGATGCTCAACGGCTGTTAGCAGAATATGAAAGAAAATTTCGCAGTGCGGAAAAAGAAGCTAATGATATTTTACTGAAATCGGAACGCGAAATCGAAGCCTTAAAAAGAGATACTCTAGCTAAGCTTGATGCCGAAATGAAGGTTAAAGAAAAAGAAATTAAATCACGTCTGAAAATGGCAGAGGTCAGTGCATCAAGAGAAATCGCCGATACTACTGCCGAGTTGACAATCAAGCTGGTAAAGAAAATTTTGGATACCAGCCTTGACGATAAGGCTTTGGGCAAACTTATTGATAATTCAATAGATAATCTTAAAAAATCCGCTTAAATATCAGCTTCGCGGTAAGGGTGGCTGCGGTAGGTGCCGAGTATGGTTATCTCGTCGCTGAAAAATTGTAATTCACTCAGAGCATTTTTGAATGCTTGGCGGTCGGGGTGTGACTCTACTTCAATGTAGAATTGTGCCGCAAAGAATTTACCGCCTAACAGATAGCTTTCGAGTTTACTTAGGTTTATGGCGTTGGTGGCAAATCCTCCGAGTGCTTTGTATAATGCTGCCGGAATGTTTTTGGCCTTAAAAATCAGTGAGGTGATAAACTTCTCGCCATTATCTTGCGGAATTTTGTGTTCTCGCGACATAACCAAAAAACGGGTGGTGTTGTTGGCTGCATTTTCTATGTCGGAGGAAAGTATCGGCAAATTATACAATAAAGCTGCTGATTTTGAGGCTATGGCGGCAATGGATGTGTCATGGTTGTTGATGATAAGCTCACAGGAATGAGCCGTGTCGTCCTGTGCCAGAGGTATTATGCCGCGGTGTTTTAGAAATTTTGAGCATTGGGCAAGAGCCTGGGGATGTGAAAATGCCGTTTTTATTTCGTTAAGTTTGCTTCCGGGTAAGCCAATCAGTTGATGATGGATATGTAAAAAATGTTCGCCGATTATGTAGAGCGGGGTTTGCGACAGCAAAAAATGTACATCGGCAACTCGGCCGGCAGCAGAGTTTTCTATCGGAATTACCGCTAAATCTGCCTTACCGCTTTGGACAGAGGAAAATGCTTCGTCAAAACTTGAGCAGGGCAGGTAATTGTCTTCGGGGTACAGCTCTTGGCAGGCTAAGTGCGAATAGGCTCCGAGAACTCCTTGAAATGCGATTGTTTTTTTCATATTAGTTTGCCTTTAGTTTGTTCCAACCGGCTTTGCGGGCTTTTGTTGCTTCTTGTTCTTGTTGCCAGCTTCTTATCGGTTCGTTCTTTTTTTGTATCAAGGCTTTTTGCTCGTCGGTTTGGGCAACGCCAATCGGCATTAGCTGGTTAAATAATGCCGGTGAGGCAAAATCAACTTTGTTTTTAATAAGCGGGTCAATTACGGCATCAATGATTTGAGCTGCCGGCTTGGCATTAAATGCCGTGATGTTGCCGGCATAGAAAAAGGCCAGAGCATGGCATGGTGATGAAAGCAGAACATCGGTGGAGTCTATACCGCGGACAAAACGCAACATAATTTGCGGGCGGATGACACAATTTTCGGTTTGGTCAAATTCAATATTGTTGGGGTTCATCATCAGCTCTGATTTGATAAGTGTTTGCAGTTCTTGATTGATAACTCCGCAAAAACCAACGATTGCCATACCGTCAATGGTATAGCCGGTGTAGTTTTCCGGCCGATTGGCAATTTGATAGCAGAATACCTGTTCGGAGTTTACTATGTTATTTAGAGCCGAAGGACCGATTGCGGTTGATATTCTTTCTAATACGGTATTGTATTTCGGATCAGGTTTCCAAGTGGCTTCTTCCGCGGTAGCTTCGACCTGCGAGGCGGCATCTTGAGCCAAAACAGGCAAGATAATGGTAAAACAAGAGAATAAAACAGCCGTAAATCGCAATAACATTATATTTTCCTCCTTTATTTTCGCACAGAATTATATAACTTTATTTTTAGTTTTCCAAGGAGATAAAAAAAGATAGTAACACAAAAAAAGCCTCCGATTTTCACGGAGGCTGAGAGTCTCTAAAAATTTAAAATATCAACTATTAACCTTGACGAGCTTTCAGCTTCGGGTTCTTTTTGTTGATTACATATACGCGACCTTTGCGGCGGACAACCTGACAGTCCTTATCGCGAACTTTTTTGCTTTTTAATGAACTGTAAACCTTCATCTCTTTAATCCTTCAATCTTACAAAGTTGTCTGCAACCTATTATAAATAAATCTGATTGTCAACTTATATTTTTTATTTCTTGGTAAAAAAATAAGATTAATTTGCTTTTTTTATGATTACTTATATAATTGCAAGCGGTATTGTGAGGTGTGATATGTATGCAAAGATGTTGTTGTTTGCGGTTTTGTTGTGGGCGACTCCCGCTTTTTCGCAAATGTCTTATGTCGATGAGGCCAGAGCCTTGGGTGCCGTAGCCGGGCAGGGCTTGGCTTGCGGGTCGGCTAAATATGATACTTTTGAATTGTTGGCCAGAGCCATAATCTTAACCAAATCTCCCAACGATGCCCTGCAGGATAAGGCTTTGCGGGTATTTACCGAAGAAAAAGCCGATGTCTTTGTTTCTAAACAGTTGGATAATTTTGCCGATTGTCAGAATATCGTGAAGCGTTTTGATGCTCAAGATATCTTTAAGGCTTCGCTGTATGCCGATGGTACCATAAAAATGCCGGACGGACAAATACTGACCCCGCGTAACCCCTATGACGCCACCATGATTTATGACAAAAATTCAAATATCAGGCAGAGAGCATCCGCTATTTATAATAAGGATGTGAGCAAAATTAAAAAGGTGGAATTTAAGGATGCTTCCATGCAGGCCGGAAGACAAATCAAGCCTGACGGAGCACAGACCGGAAGCCAACAAATTTTGACTATGCCTAAGCGAATCTCCCGTAAAAAGTAAAAAGTTATTGCATAATACCAAACTTGCCTTTATATTGCGGGCAAGTTTAATTTGTTGTGGAGAATTTATAATGGCTGCAGTCCAATATGTATTTGTCATGCAAAATTTAACCAAAGTGTTTCCCGGCGGTAAAGAGCTGTTTAAGGGAATAACTTTGTCGTTTTTGCCGGGAGCTAAAATCGGGGTTTTGGGTGTGAATGGTGCCGGTAAATCAACGCTTTTGAAAATTATGGCCGGTGTCGATAAAGAATTTAACGGTGAAGCTTGGGCTGCCGACGGGGTTAAGGTTGGATATTTGGAGCAGGAGCCGAAACTTGATCCCAGCAAAAATGTTATGGAAAATATTATGGACGGGCTTGGGGAGACCAGAGATTTGTTGAAAAAATTTGAAGAAGTCTCAATGAAATTTGCCGAGCCGATGTCGGATGAAGAAATGAATGCCCTGATTGAAGAACAGGCCGAATTACAGGAAAAAATTGATGCCTGCAACGGTTGGGATTTGGAAAGAACTATTGAAATTGCCATGGATGCTCTGCGTTGCCCGCCGGCCGATGCCGATGTTACCAAACTTTCGGGCGGTGAAAAAAGACGCGTGGCTTTGTGTCGTTTGCTGTTGCAACAGCCCGATATGCTCTTGCTTGATGAGCCTACCAACCATTTGGATGCCGAATCGGTAGCTTGGCTGGAAAGGCATCTCAAGGACTATAAGGGTACGGTGGTGATGGTTACTCACGATAGATACTTCTTGGACAATGTTACGGGGTGGATTTTAGAGCTTGACCGCGGACAGGGTATTCCTTATGAGGGAAATTATTCTTCTTGGTTGGAGCAAAAACAAAAACGTCTTGAGCAAGAAGCCAGAGAAGAAACCGCAAGACAAAAAGTATTGGCTAATGAATTGGAGTGGATTCAAAAAAATCCGAAAGCTCGTCAGGCAAAATCCAAGGCTCGTATCAATGCTTATGATGAATTGTTGGCACAGGCTACCAAAGATAAGATTACGACAGCCAATATTAATATTCCGATGACCGAAAGATTGGGCGATTTGGTGATTGAGGCAAATCATATTTCTAAAGGATATGGCGACAGAGTGTTGATTGATGATTTGTCATTTAAAATTCCTAAAGGTGCCATCGTGGGAATTATCGGACCTAATGGTGCCGGAAAGACCACTTTGTTTAGAATGATTACCGGTCAGGAAAAACCGGATTCCGGAGAAATCAGGCTTGGTGAGTCGGTCGATTTGGGATATGTTGATCAATCACGTGATGAGTTGGATGCAAACAAGACGGTCTGGGAAGAAATTTCCGACGGGCTTGATATGATTAAACTCGGAAAAGGTGAAGTGCCGTCTCGAGCTTATGTCGGGCAATTTAACTTTAAGGGTTCCGACCAGCAGAAGAAGGTTGGTCAGCTTTCCGGTGGTGAGAGAAACCGCGTGCATTTGGCCAAAATGCTTAAAAAAGGTGCTAATGTGATTTTGCTTGATGAGCCGACCAATGATTTGGATGTTGATACATTGCGTTCTTTGGAAGAAGGTATTATGGCTTATCCGGGGTGCGTATTGGTTACTTCGCACGACAGATGGTTTTTGGATAGGTTGGCAACTCATATTTTGGCCTATGAAGATGATGGCCATGTCGAGTGGTTTGAAGGAAATTTTGAGGAATATGAAAAAGATAAAATTCGCCGTTTGGGCGAAGAAGCGGCTCGTCCTCATCGCAACCGTTATAAAACTTTAACCAGACAGTGAAAAAATTAATTTCTTTTTAAGAAAAAATGTGGTAAAACAAAATCCGTACGGAGTAGCTATCCGTGCGGATTTTTCTTAAGAAAACCAAGATTTAAGGACGCAACAAGGATGTTGAGTAAAGTACTTAAACATAGCCTCTTTAGTGAGGAATTTCAGGCTTTCTGCCGTTTGGCGGAGAGTTTTGTTGCGTCTGTAGCATGTACGAATCGACTTAGCAAAAAAGATATGGCTTATCGCCGGTGGGCAGGAGGTGAGAGATGAATAATAACATCACCTTAAATGCCTCAATGCGAAGCAATTTGCTGAGTTTGCGAAACATCTCCAAACAAATGGAT
>CASEYY010000024.1 GCA_949292335.1 uncultured Pseudomonadota bacterium | reverse complement strand
TCCCCCAGTAAACTGGGGGTTCTATAACAGCTACAAACCTTACGGTTTGACCACGCTCGTTGGCGTGGAGCGGTGTTGTTCCAACACCTTGGCATTCAGCCCCGAGTAAACTCGGGGTTTTCTGTAAGGCAACTAATAAATTTAAGCCTCCTTAGCGGAGGCTTAAAAAATGATATAACTTACAGATTTATTTTTATTTGGCTGTTTCGCTGTATTCTTTGGCCAAAGATTTGAGAAGTTCGACCAATTCTTCATCACCAATCTCTGATCTTAAATCTTCAAACAGTTCAACCGCCTCTTCTTCGAACTTATCCGGATAGGGAATTTCTTTTACATGGTTGATCTCTACCGTATAAGCATTCATAATTTCGTGGTTGGGACCGCGTCTTTCCAAGATAAGAACATCATCTAAGCTGTTTAGCTTTTCTCTGATTCCGGGGAATATATTGGTCAACAAAAAGGCCTTTTTGCCGTTGCGGGTCAGGATAGCACAGTTTCTGCCGTCATAGCTTAGCTCGGCACTGGTTATCATTCCTTCATCGAGGTCTATGGCGATGGCTATATCCTCTCCGTCAATCAAGAATTCAAAATCTTCTACCAAAACCTTTTCGATGGCCATTTTTACATTCCTTTTATTATAGTATATTCCTTATCTTCCGGTATTTGCTTTTGCTTGCACATTAGCGGTCTTTAAGATTTTTCCTTGTAGATTACCCAACTTTTTAGATACATTAGATAAAAATTTAGCTATCTTTGACTCGTCTCCTCGCAGTGCGGCTACCCCATCTGCGGCGATTGCACTAAGAGCTGAAAGGCCAGAAACTCCAGCTAATGCAATTTGTCCTAGTTTACTCCAATAAAGATTCGCACCATGCTTAGCTATTTCTCCATAGGCATTAGCATCAGCATTAACAGGATTATTTAATGCGGCCACGACACATACACCACAGACTGCTGCTGCTCCAAGTGTAAGGTAAGTCCCTTTATTATCTTTAAAATGTTTTCCAACCTTGCCAACAACCTCTTTAAATGCTCTACCGCATTTTGTGAAAAATTTGCTACCTCCAGGAATGCTTTGGGCTCCTTTAAATTTATCTGCAGCACCTGCTTTATTTTCTATTGTAATACTCATGGTCTTTCTCCTTATCTGTAAAGTTATATCATTATTATTTAATTTTTGGTTAATTACGTTTCATATATACAGATATAACACATTTATTTTCTTTTGTCAAGTTTTTTGACAAAATAGACATCTTTTACATATCACGCTGTTTTATCTACATTATTTACACAACACCGCATAACCTTGTAATAATTTTTCATCATAAAGTAAATACCTTTTTTCGTCTAAACTCAAATTTTCGTCTCCGCCGCCGGATAATGACGACACTTTGTGCTGTACTCGCTTGATTAAATCGCTCCCGAAATCGGGCATCGGACCGTTAATAGCCAACAAATAGATGTGTGCCGATACATATATATCATTTTTGAGTAATGTTAGCATATCTTTATCTGCAATAAACTGCTCCAACTGCTTAAAGTGCCGCTTACTGCTTTGCAAAATATCCGGCTCGTGTACCTCCTCGGGAATGGTAAATATCCTCTGCTTTGATTTTTTGCCCCAAACCCGTGATGACAATACAGACAAAGGAATTGCCAACATCATACCCAAGGTTATCGGTAACATCCAATAAAATAATGTGTGGGCATAGTTATATATCAGAACCGAAGCCCCTATTCCCACCGCGGTTTGCCACCAGTGCATTCTGATTCCGTCTTGCCACGAAGTCCCTGCCGTGCGGTTTTGTGTTTTCCATCCCGAATCCATACCAGATAAGATTTCGACAATAAATTTGCTCTGAAACAACATCATCACCGGGGCACTCAATGCACTAAACAGGTTTTCTACAAAAAAGCCTTGCCATAATTTACCGGCTCCGCCATATTGCTTACCCCCCTTGCCGATAACATACAAAATGCCCAATATTTTTGGGAAAAACAACATTACCATCGACAAAACAAATAACGCTATCGTACCCCAGACATTAAATATCGGCCAGGAAGGAAATAACTCTTTACTCTGGGTGAAATATGCCGGCGGAAAGAAATAACGCCAAACCACGATTCCTACTCCCAAAAGCAACAACAGGCACCACAGTAATGATGACAGATAGGACATAATCCCCACCATGAAATGCACGCGGCTTACGGGGTGAATCTTGCTGGAAATCAAAATTCTGATGTGCTGTAAGTTACCCTGACACCAACGCCTGTCACGGCTGGCAAAGTCTAGCATACTTGGAGGGCACTCCTCATAACTCCCCTCTAATTCCGGCAACATCCAAGCCAGCCAGCCAGCACGGCGTATCAATGCCGCCTCGACGAAGTCGTGACTTAGGATATGTCCGCCAAACGGAGCTTTACCCTTAAACACCGGCAAACCGCAACTGTCAATAAAGGCTTGCACCCTTATAATCGCGTTGTGTCCCCAATAATTGCTGTCCCAAGCTTGCCAATAGGCTTGTCCGGCCATAACTATGCGACCGTAAACCTTACCGCTAAACTGGTGCAGGCGGGCAAAAAAGCTTTGGGCATTTACAATTTGCGGCGGAGCCTGAATAATGCCGGTAGTGGGGTTTACTTCCATCAGTTTGGCCATCTGTATCATGGTTTTGCCAACAATCAGGCTGTCGGCATCTAATACCAACATATATTTATAGTTACTGCCCCAGCGAGTACAAAAATCTTCAATATTACCGCTTTTGCGGGCGGTATTTCTTGGTCTGTGACGATAATATAAATTTATGCCTTGCGGAAATTGCTTTTTGGTCTCGAACCACATGACCTCTTCTTGCAGCCAAATTTCGGGATTGGTACTGTCGCTTAGGATAAAAAAGTCAAATTGCTTGCCTTCGGAATATTTGCCTAAATCCTCGGCCATGGCTAAAACTCTGGCCATTACCGCCGCGGCGTCTTCATTATAGCTTGGCACCAAAATTGCCGTTTTGGCATTTAACTCTGCATCTTTGGCGGGGTACTTGATTCCCTCATAGCGGCTTTTTCTTACCAGCTCCCAAAAACCAAAAACCGCTGACCAGAAATAAAGCGATATCCAGCCAAAGGTTAAAAAGAATAAGATAAGCAAAAACCAATGCATAAAAAGGCTTATGTCGGTGGGCATAAATTCTGACCATTTGACGCTGGCCCAGAGAGTGGTTAATAAAGTAAGACCAAACAGCTTGATGCGGCGGAACTTTACGCGGCGACGGCTTAACAGCGGAACCGCAAAAACTTCATTACTTGCGGCCAAAGGCATGATGAAAACCTTTCTTTAGATATTGCAAAAATAACGAAAACGGATTGTAGACTTTTATTTTTTGCTCCGGCATTACTACCTTTTTTTCTGGTAAAAATTTGTATTCTGACATCGCCTCTTGCAGCTTTATCAACTTATCTTCAGTGGCGGAAGCGATATCAAAAATACTAAAATCTTGGTAAAGTTCGTGCTGCAAATACACAACCTTTACCAAGGCTAAAAACTGTTCATCGCTCAAGCTTTTATCTTTTTTTATGGATTTAAGCTGTGATAGAAGATAATTGTCCAGCCAGTTTAACAATTCATCAAATGATTTTACTTCCTTGGATATCTTTTCGCTGAGTGCCGATACGGTTGCGGCAGAATCTATGTGCCATGACAAGGCGTAAGATTTTATCAAATCTTCAGGTTGATACAGCTTTATTGCAACCATTGATAGCTCCAAACTTCCGTCTGCTCAACACCTGATTGGTCAACCAATGAGGCTCTTATCTCGGCTATGTTCTCTTTGGCTTGAAAATCAAAAATCAACCTATATCCTCCGGTCAACTTATTTTTGACAATGATGGCATCTTTGGTTCTACCGTGTTGCACATCTATTTTAGCAACAAGTTCTTCCGGATTTTTGATTTTTGATAATTTTCCACCCTTAAAATCTATGGCATATTTTATCCATTCCGGTTCGCCGATACCGGAAACTCCGCCGATACCGCTGTATGTTCCGACAACTTCGCCAAGCTCTGAGGTATAGGGAGTTTTGTCCTTAAACCAATTTATGCGGTAGTTGTAGTCATATCTGTTGCCGATTTTCAATTTTTCTTGAGGGACAAACATGGCAACAATATTATCGTGTATCTCTTTATCGGACGGAAGCTCTATCAGCTCGACCACACCGGCACCGAATGATTGGAGCGGAGTTATCCAGATTGATGGTCTTTCTTCGTAAAAAGCCTCAAAATCCATATAATTTGAAGCATCTCGGTCGCGTTGCAGCAAACCAAACCCCTTAACATCTTTGTCAACAAAAGAACTTATACGCATTTTTTGGTTGTTGTCCAACGGACGCCACAACCACTCATTATTGCCGTTATTTACCAATAAACCGTCACTGTCGTGGACTTCCATGCGGTAATCAAAAAAGCGGTGCTTGGTGTTTTCGCCAAACAAATACATGCTGGTCAACGGGGCAATACCGATTTTTTCTATTTCGGCTCGCGGGAACAAGGCCGCTTTGACATCCATGGTGGTGGTTACCCCAGGGGTTATTACAAATTCGTAAGCACCGGATATCCTCGGAGAATCGAGCAAGGCATAAACAGTTATATTTTTGTCTTTTTTCTTGGGCTTTTTGAGCCAAAAGGTTGTAAATTCGGGAAACTCTTCGCCGCTTATTAGCCCGGTATCGACTGCCAAACCGCGTGCCGAAGCTCCGTATTTTTGCCCTTTACCCAAGGCTCTGAAGTAACTTGCACCCAAAAAAGATATCAACTCATCAAAATAGTCATCACGGTTGAGCTTGTGGTGCAGTCTAAATCCGGCATAGCCTAGGTTCTTGAACGGGAACAGAGCTTCGTCACCTAGTCTAAATGCCAAAGAGTCATAGGTTAGCGGTTTGACCTCATCATTATCTATCTCATAAACCAAAACCGGCTTCTTAAACAGTGAGCCTAAGTGAAAAAACTGTACCTCATAGGGGAGTTCTTGATTGTACCACGGACTTTTTTCTCTGATATAGCGGATGGAGCGGTAATCATCATAGTCCATTTCTTCCAATTCTTTGGGCAAGGGCTCGTCTTGATCCATGTAAGTCGCTTTGGACAGCGATTGTGCCATGGAAGCAACATCTTCAAAGGAAAAAGCAAAAGCATCCGAGCAGAAAAAAATTAAAAACAAACCTAATAAGTACCGTTTCATATACTAACCTTCCCCTAAAATCAGGTTTATCAGACATAAGTATTCGCAGCTATAACTTATTCAATATTCAACGATTTTATTTTGATAATCCTTTTAGCTCATATCGTCAAGTTTATAAATCGAAATAAGGGTAAAACGGTATGTTTAATTCGGTATAAAAAACCACCAGTAAAGGGTGGATTTTCATGGTGCTCCATAGTTGATGAATTGTTGAACTCTTTAATCATAAACTGCAAAGAAATAAATAGGGCAAAAGTTTAGAGTCCTGTCTTTGTTTTTGTGTAAAACTTTTTTGATTTTTTTATATACAAATAATTTAGTGTCAATTCTGTTATACACTATTTTATTTGTGTATAACTTTGCCCTTAAATGTTATACACAAAATCCTATTTGATAATAACTTGACTTATTTGTATATATTTTATATATTAACTATATATCTGTGTTGAAAATTTGCAAAGAATGGTGTTTATATGTTAATAAGTTTTAAATTTAGTAACTTTAAGAGCTTTAAAGATAAGGTTGAATTTACTACAGAGCCATTAACAAACAATGGAGATATATCTAATGAGATTGAAACAGGATATAAGAAATCTCCATATTTGTATAGAACATCTGCAATTTTTGGGGCAAATGCATCAGGTAAATCAAATTTTATTGAAGCTATGCTCTTCTTTAAAATGTTGGTGATTAGAACATATAGAAATTCTACCACATCTAAATTTAATATACCTGTATATAAATTAGCTAAAAATAACAAAAATACTACTTTTGAAGTAGAGTTTTTAAAAGATGGATATGTTTTTAGATATTTTGTTGAATTAAATAATGATTCTATCCTTAAAGAAGAAGCTTATTATAATGAAACCTCAGGAGAAGGTAGGGAAAAATGTTTGTTTAAAAGGACTGATAAGGATTTTAATAGTCCTTATGGGATAGATAAAAATCTTGCAATGCAGACAATTAATACAAGATTGCTGATTGGAGATTTGGTTAATAATAAAAATTATCAGGATAAGTTTGTATTAGCAATTTATAATTGGTTTGCTGAAGATTTATTGACATTATTTAATATTTCTATTTTAGCCTTTGCTGTTGATATAGATGAAAATAATGTTGATAGAATATCTAAATTTTTAAACAAAGCTGATATAGATATTGTTAATTTTGTTCTTAAAGATGGCAAAATTTATGCAGTTCAGAAAGATGAGAATAATAATGATGTTCTTTTTGATTTTAAAGAAGAAACATCTTTGGGAACCAAAACACTTATTGCTGTATCAAAATTTGTTGATGATGCTTTGACTAATGGGAAAGTTTTATTTGTGGATGAGTTAGATACAGCCTTACATCCTCATTTGGTTAGACATTTAGTTAGATTATTTAATAATCCAGAAACAAATCCTAAAAAAGCTCAACTTATTTTTACCTCTCATGCTCATTATTTAATGGATGGAGAACACTTAACCAGAGACCAGATTTGGTTTGTGGGAAGAGAAAAAGGGTTAGCCAGTGATTTATATTCTTTGAGTGATTTTAAAGAGGTGAAAAGAAGAAAGGCAACTTTTTACAATGAATATATGTATGGAATTTTTGGTGCAGTGCCTAATGTTTCTGAGGATTAATTATGAGCAGACACCATAGAAAAGAAAGACAATTAAGACCTTTACATTTATTCATATGTGAAGATTCTAAATCTTCTAAGTATTATCTTCAAGGATTAGGAAAAGATAGGGGTATTAACATCAAAGCAGAAAATGCTTATGGGACAAGTCCTCAAAATGTTTTTGAGACAGCTTTGGACAAGAAAAAATTATTTTCTGATAGTGAGTTTGTTAATATTTATTGCCTCTTTGATAAGGATGATTGTCCTGATGATGAATTTAAAAGGGGAGTACAAAGATGTAGGAAAGCAGGTTTTACTGATGCTGTTTCTATTCCCTGCTATGAATATTGGCTTTTATTGCATTTGAGAAAAACTAATCAGTTTTTTAGAGATGCAAAAGAATGTTGTGTGACATTCAAAAATGAATACAATAAAAAATTTAACACAGCCTATGAATTGCCTCAACTAAAAGCTAAACTAGATATTTTTAATGATTTAAAAGATGGTTTTGATTTTGCTATAAAAAATGCAGAAGAATTGGATTTAGATGAAAACTCTAATCCTTATACAAATATGCATAAGGTTTTAAAGAGAATCCTATAAATCCATTTGTTTTTAGGTAGGGTGGAGAGGTAAAAATACCAACTCCACCTTGTCTGTTTCTGTACAGTTTCTAAATACCCATAAAAATGTAGAAATTTCAATGCATAAACACTTCAAGCTCCTATCAAAAATAGGAGCTTGTCAAGATTGGTGCTCCTTGGCGGTCAATTCCATTGCCCGCGGAAAAGCCACCTTTCGCTTATGCTCAAGGGCACTGCGCTCATTCGCTCTCGCTCACCGCGATACCCCCGTATCGCTTTCGCTTGTAGTCGAACTTCCACCCCGTGAAAGTTCGAGAAATCTTTATTTATAGCACCATAAAAAAACCACCCGTAAAGGGTGGATTTTTATGGTGCTCTGGAAAAGACTCGAACTTTCACGGAGAAACCTCCACAAGTACCTGAAACTTGCGCGTCTACCAATTCCGCCACCAGAGCTTGCTTACCTAGATTGTTATACTCAAAATTCCGTAAGAATCAAGTAATAAAATTGAACCTAAGATAATTCTGTAGATTACAAACGGTAAAAAGGTCGATTTTTTGAGCCACCACATTACTACATAGATGGCTACAATCGAGGCAAGGTATGAATATACAACCCCGTCAAACATCCAGGCAATTTCTTGAAAATCCCCCGCTTGCCATACCTCATAGCCGGTTAAAACCGCTGCCGCGATAATCGCCGGTATTGATAATAACATCGAAAATTTGGCGGCTTCGCGGCGTTCAAGACCCAAAAACCTTGCCATCGTTATGGTTATGCCCGAACGCGATGTTCCGGGAATAAGTGCCAAACACTGTGCCAAACCGATTAAAATCGCGTCGGTAACTCCCATGTGCTTAATCTGACGAATCGTCATCGAAAAGCTATCGGCTATAAATAACAACAGACCATAGCCTAAAATTGTCCAACCGATTATTCTGGTGTCTCGCAGCCATTCCATTCCATAACTCTTTAATGCAAAACCTGCTATTACTGCCGGAATAGTTCCAATTACAACAAGCCAAAAAATCTGAGCTCCATAGTTTTTGAAATTGGGAATAAACTTGGTCTTAATTACACCTTTTATTATTTCCCAAATGGTTTCGGAGAAGTATATCATTACGGCCAATATCGAACCGACATGAACCGCAACATCTAAGGCTAAGCCTTGGTCCGGAAAATAGCTAAATTTTGATAATAAAATCAAGTGTCCTGATGAGCTGACCGGTAAAAACTCGGTTATACCCTGCAATAAAGACAAATAAAATATTTGAAGTGTAGTCAATTTTATGCTCTTTCTTTAATACCTAATGCCGTGCAAATTCTTTTCTTTAATGCCAGAGGTGATATCGGCTTAACCAAATATTCGTGTATGCCTATACTCTTGGCATCCATAACAGTTTTTTCTTTGGTATCAATGGTAACCATTATTATCGGCAAATCTTTGTTATCACCGATTTTGCCTTCTTTTATGCCACGAGCCAGTTCCAACCCCGAACCTTCGGGCATTTGCTGGTCTAACAATACAATGTGTATTTTGTATCCACGCAAAATTTCCATTGCTTCGGCCGTTGAGGAGGCTTCTTTGGTGTTTTTGATTCCGATTTGATAAAGGGCGGTTTTAACAAAGGTTCTGGAAAACTTGTCATCATCAACAATCAAACAAGTTATCGTATCCATGTTAATCTGTTTACCGATATTATTGGCTTCGTTCATGTTTACCTCACTATAGTTGAACTCATAATAAGCCGATATTTATTAAAAAAATACTTACAAAGTAAAACATTTTTCATCACTGTCGCTAAGTTTTAACAGTGATTGCGGATTAACCCTTACATTGCGTAATGACGCCCCAAAATGCAAGTGCGGGCCGGTTGCCCGTCCGGTTTGACCTACGGTGCCGATAATATCTCCTTGTTTTACCATATCACCGCGTTTTACTTTCATATCTTGCATGTGAGCATAAATTGTTTGTAAGCCAAAACCATGATCAATAACAACGACATTGCCGGAATAAAACAAGTCGGGATAGGCTAAAACAACCTCGCCGTCCGAAGAAGCTTTAATCGGAGTGCCGGCTTTGGCGGCAATGTCTATCCCCTGATGCGGACTTTTGGGAATGTTGTTTAATATTCTTTGACCACCGAATTTGCCCGATATGCGGCCTTCAACCGGCATAATAAAGCCTTTTTTCCAATAGGTCTTATCTTCAACACCTTTTAGGGCTGCCTTTACCACCTTGCCCTCAAGTTGAATTGCCTCCAAATCGGAATCCGACGGAGTTACCTTGCGTGGCGGAACACCTTTGATATTTTGAATATCCCAATCGGTTTTGCCTACGGCAAATTGATAATCGGCTCCACCGCCCATATTTTGCAAAACCTGCAACTGTTGTGTATTAATTTCGTCGCGACCGAACGAGAGCAAAAATTCTCCGTCGGCGGTAGTTAAAATCTTTTCGCCGTTTAGGATAACCTCTTCTTGCGGTTTGGCTTTACCGATAAGAATTTCGCCTTGTCTTACTTCGCCGCAAAATTCAACGCCGAAGGCTAACTTTGGCAAAGCCGCAAGGCTAAAAATCAAACAAAGATATTTGTTGTTTATCATCTTTTTTATCCTTTGGTTTGGTGGGATGAGATTTTTTGATATCAGCCTCGGGCGAAGTTCTATAACTGCCGTCGGCAAAAATTATTTCAAGAGATTTGGCCTCTTGGGCGGCCGATGAATTATATATGGTTTGACCTTTGTCATCTTTGACCCAGGCAAAACCGCGAGCCAAAACTGCATCAACCGAAACAGAAGATAATCTGGCCAACAGATTACTTAAGCTTTCTTGCTTTTTTTCGACAATATTTTTGATATAAAACGGACGCAAATTGCACAAAGCGAGCTGATTGTTTTTGCCCAATAAAAAGTTTTTGAATGCGGTGTGCAACCTTTCGATACGGTCATCAAATTTTTGGATAGCTTCTTGGAGAATTTGTTCCAAATTGGGAATACCGCGGCCAAGTCCGGTCAAGATATTTTGCTGTTCGGTAAAATAACGCAAAATACCGTTTTTGAGTCGAGCATCGAGATTATTAACCATGGTTTGCAACTCGGCTCTTACCGGAACGGCAAATTCGGCGGCACCGGTGGGGGTGGGAGCTCTTTTGTCGGAAACATAGTCAATTAGCATGGTATCGGTTTCGTGACCGACGGCGGAGATTATCGGAATGTTTGAAGCATAAACCGCCCTGATTACGCATTCTTCGTTAAACGGCCATAAATCTTCCAAACTACCGCCGCCGCGGGCTACAATCAGAACATCGGGTTTGGGATAGTCGGAAATTTCATCAAGGCGGTTAAAATCTTTAATCGCCTGAGCCACTTTTTCGGCGGCACCCTCGCCTTGCACCGGTGTTGGAATAAGTAGGATATGTGACGGAAAGCGGTCGCGAACACGGTGAATAATATCGCGAATAACCGCACCGGAGGCTGAGGTTACCACGCCGATGGTCTGCGGCAAAAACGGCAGCGGCTTTTTATGGGCGGCGTCGAACAGCCCTTCGGCAGCAAAAACTTTTTTGCGTTCTTCCAAAAGCTTGAGCAAGGCACCGGTACCGGCAACTTCCATTGTGTCGATAACCAACTGATAAGACGATTTGCCGGCAAAGGTGGTAATTTTGCCGGTGGCAATAACCTCGAGGCCGTCTTCTGGTTTGACCGGAAGACTTTGAGCCACACCTCGCCAGATTACTGCCGAAAGAGCGGCATTATCATCTTTTAGGGTTAGGTACCAATGTCCGGAATCGGCTTTTTTAGCACCGAAAATTTCACCTCTGACCCGCACACGATTAAAAGAAGTTTCGACACACCTTTTGATTTCGTACGATATTTCGCTGACGGTAAATTCCGGCATTTGCGGAGCCGCCGGATTTTGTGCAAACAAATCTTCCATTAAACAATAGCCTTTAATCAAACAAATTTGAGCTGATTTTAGCCGCTTTTGCAATATTTGTTAAGCACAAAGAAAAGGTTATTCAAAGTTTTATTCCAGCCTCTTGACAAAGCCGTCGGGCTAGAGTATAAATGAGATTATGGTGGATTCGTCTGCCATAGCTACATGCATTTATTGGCGTGTAGCTTTTTTTATTTTAAAACAACACCTGAGGGGTTCTGATGAACTCCTCTTTTTTTATGGAGAAAAAACATGAATGACTTACGAAAAGAACTTGAAGGATATTTAAACGGTACAACACCAATAAAAAGGCAAAATCCCAAACCGGGACAGAGCCAATGGTATTACATGGTGCCACAATCTGATGATGAATTTAGCGACTTTGACATTGTTGATGTTGAAAGTCAGTTTTCACCATTGCCGGACAGTTTCAGAAAAAAACACCTCAATCAAAACAATACTCCGGATATTGCAGTTGAGAACAACAGTGGTAATTATCTGAGAACAGCAGAACAGATGTCAGCCGCCGCTATGGATGGGCTTAGCCTTGGCTTGAGTGACGAAATAAATGGAGCAATGAATGCCGTGGGTTATGGATTAGCCAGCCTTGTTCCATCATGGAATAAACGTGGAGAAAGCTTTAGCGAAGCTATGAAACGCGGTTACGCCAAAGGTAGCAATGAAATGCGGCAAACACTGGAACAAGGGCTTGAAGAAAATCCCAAATTGGTGGGTTCTATGCAGGTTGTCGGTGCAATGGCGTCACCGGTAAATCATGTTAATGTGTTTGGAAAAGTTCCGGGATTAACTCAGGTTGGCAAAGCCTTGCAAAGACCGACAGTAAGCGGAACAGTCGCCGGTGCGGCTACTGCCGAGGGTGGAATTAAGGACCGCTTGTATGGTGCCACTATTGGATATTTTAATGGCATGATATCAAATAATATGGCAACACCTATAAGTCGCAATTTAAAATATAGTCCGTCCGGTTACGGCAATGGTAATCTGGTGCATAATTTGCTTCAACCAGCTATATATACAATTAATGACAAAGCAAAAAATAATGTTACTGACACAGCGGAAGATTATTTAAAATTCAATTATAAGTATTGATTATGTTAAATTATTGAAATATTATTGTGTATGTATTTGATATGTTTTGAGGCTGAGGCGAGATGGCGTGGATTAGAGAAAAATTAAAACTGGCAGTTCAATGGGTTTTGTTTGTTTTACAAGCTCTGTTGATTTGGGGAATATTATGCTTTGTTCTAGGGTATGTAACGGCAGGATGTTATTATGTTTTTTATTTACCAAAATATGCTCCTGAAACGGTAGCTTGGACGGATATTTATTTGGTAATTTTCTTTATTGGTGCTTTTATTACGGGGTTAGTGCAGTATATTTGGCATAAACCGATTTTCTTTAATATATATGCTTTTGTAGGAACAATTATAAACTTTTCTATAATATATAATTATTATGCCGAATTTTCTTTTTTATCTTTGACTGCTGATATTTTCTATATTGCTTATCCTTTTTTTACTCCTACAAATTAGATGATGTTTTGAGGTTGAGGCAAGATGGCGTGGATTAGAGAAAAATTAGAGGGCCAAATTTATTAAACAAACTCAGCCCTCGTTTTTTGGTTTATCTATTCTTTGTCTTTCAATACAAAGCACAACTCTTTTTTATAGAATTTAAGTAGTTGACGGTAACTGCGAGATGACAAATTTTCTCCGCGTTCCATCATACAAATCATATTCATTGACAGCGGGGTCTGCAAAGCAACATCTTGCAAAGACAATCCTCTTTCTTGTCTTAGTGCAATCAGTTGCGGTGCCAGCTGTTTGCGAATTAGTTGTTTTATGTTCATTTTTAATAAACTCCCCAATAACTGATTAAAAAAAGACCACCTTTTTTAAGAGGCGGTCGGAGAGTTCGAAAATCATAGATCGTTATATGACTCTTTTAACCTTTAGGCCGAGACCCTGAACATGCGTTAAAAGCTCCCCGACCATAAAAAATATGCATCGGGGACATATTCAGCCGCAATTTCGGCTTAACGATGTTATATCCCAACACCGAACGATCTAAGAGCTTTCGACAGCTCCGAGCTCAACACTCTAAAAGCGGCAACAGCACCGCTTCTTAAGTAGAGAGGATATTTTTTTATCGGCTCGCAGTCAAGAGTTTTTTAGATTTTGGCAGATTAGATTCTCGGGACAAGCCCGAGAATGACGAAAAGGAAACACAAGCCCGAGAATGACACTGTTTTATCGTCACCCTCGGACGCCTCAAATCGTCATCCTCGGACGCGTTCCGAGGGTCTCATAAGCTGTGGCACATTGTTTATTAGATTCTCGGGACAAGCCCGAGAATGACAAAAAAAACACAAGCCCGAGAATGACCATAAAAAAACGCAAGCCCGAGAATGACCATAAAAAAACGCAAGCCCGAGAATGACATAAAAGAAAATGACCGCAAAAAAAATCTACATATCAAAAACGCCCGCATATTCGCGGGCGTTTGATTTTTTATAAAGTAGCTTTGATGGCTGAGATTGCTTCATCAAACTTGTCGGTTATCGTACCGCCGGTTTGAGCCATATCGGCTCTGCCGCCGCCACCTTGTGCTCCGACAAAAGGTGCGACCAATCTTACCAAATCTACCGCCGAATGCTTATCTTTGATATCATCGCTAACCCCGATTACTACCGAAGACTTGCCTTCGTTTACCGCAAACAAAGCTACAACCAAGTTGTCTTTATATTTGTCTTTTAACTCATCAACCGCAGCTTTTAATTCTTTGGGCGAAATATCGCTCAAAGTCTTGGCAACCAACTTGGTGCCGTTTACCTCTTCAACCTCGTTCTCTCCGCCTTTGGCTCCGCTGATGAGCTGTTTTTTCAATTCAAAAATCTTGGCTTCCATCTCTTTGCGTTCGGCCAAAAGCTGTGCAACACGGCTTTCTATATCGTTAACGCCGACTTTTAAGAGTTTGCTTACATTGTGAGCCTTATCTTCCATATCGCGAGTATGGTTGGCCGCTCCTTTGCCGGTTACGCATTCCAAACGACGAACACCGGCCGCAACCGCAGAATCAGACAAAATGCTAAAGCCGCCGATATCACCGGTATGCTTTACATGGGTACCTCCGCAAAGCTCGGTCGATACACCGTCGCCAACACAAACAACTCTAACTTCATCGCCGTATTTTTCGCCAAACAATGCCATTGCTCCGCTGTTGATAGCTTCATCATGACTCATTAACTTGGTTTGAACCTCGTAATTGGCTCTTATCATTTCGTCAACTCTGTCTTCGAGTTCACGCAATTCTTCCAAACTGATTTGCTTGTTGTAGGCAATATCAAAACGCATTCTGTCGGCGGCAACATAAGAACCTTTTTGGGTAACGCCGGCACCGAATTTTTCTTGCAAAGCCTTGTGCAACAAGTGCGTAACAGTGTGGTTGCCCTGAATGGCGTGTCTTGTCTTGGCATTTACCTCAAATAATGCCGTATCTCCGTTTTTGACCTTGCCTTTGAGCAAGCGGCACATATGAACATGCAAACCATCGCATTTCTTTTTGGTATCGTAAACTTCGGCTTCAAAGTCAGCACCTCTAATTACGCCTACATCTCCTACCTGTCCGCCCATTTCGGCATAGAACGGCGTTTGGTTGGCAAGCAAGCAAAATTCGCCTTCTTTAACCTCTGAAACCGGTTCACCGTTTTGAACCAAAGCGGTAATTAATCCGTCGGTCGATAGGGTATTGTAGCCTAAAAATTCGGTTGAGCCCAATTTATCTTGCAGTTCGAACCAAACTTTTTCGGTTCCGGCATCACCAGAGCCGGCCCAGTTTTTACGAGCCTCGGCCTTTTGGGCGGCCATGGCATCGTTAAAGCCTTGTTCGTCTACTTCTATGTTACGCAGCTTCAAAGCATCTTGCGTTAAATCTAATGGGAAACCATAGGTATCATATAGCTTAAACGCAACTTTACCATCCAAAACCGCACCGGAGGTGAGACCTTGGGTTTCGTCATCGAGCAGTTTCAAGCCTTTTTCCAAAGTTTTGATAAAACGTTCTTCTTCGGTCTTGATGGTTTCTCTTATCAAAACTTCGGCCTTGTATAATTCGGGGTATGCGTCACCCATTTCTTTTTGCAAAGACGGCAACAGCTTATAAATCATCGGCTCTTTAACACCCAACATATGTACATGACGCATGGCTCGACGCATAATACGACGCAAAACATAACCCCTGCCCTCATTAGACGGTAAAACTCCGTCGGCAATCAAAAATGACATTGAACGCAAGTGATCGGCAATAACATTGTGCGAAGCCTTTAACTCGCCTTTAGGATCGGAATTGGCTAAATCGGCAATCGACTTAATCAGATTTTGGAAAATATCAATATCATAATTGGAGTGAACTCCTTGCAAAATGGCCGAAATGCGTTCCAAGCCCATACCGGTATCAATACATCTTTGCTTGAGCGGAATTCGCGTACCGTCAGGCAAATCCTCAAACTCGTCAAATACCAAGTTCCAAATTTCTATCCAACGATCGCCGTCTTCTTCCGGTGTTCCGGGAAGACCGCCCCAAACTTGAGGTCCGTGGTCGTAAAAAATTTCCGAACAGTAACCGCAAGGTCCGGTATCACCCATCTGCCAAAAGTTGTCTTTGGTGGCAATCGGAATAATTCTGTCTTCCGGCAAACCAGAAACTTTTTTCCAGATGTCTCTTGAAACTTCGTCGGTGTGAAAATAAGTGACCGCCAATTTGTCTTTACTGATACCAAACTCTTTGGTTACCAATTCCCAAGCAAAAGCTATTGCCTCGTCTTTGAAATAATCACCGAAAGAAAAATTTCCCAACATCTCAAAAAAAGTGTGGTGTCTGACATCATAGCCAACCGAATCCAGGTCATTGTGCTTACCGCCGGCACGAACCGATTTTTGCGAGGTGGTGGCTCGCTTATAAGGAGCGGTCTCGTTGCCGGTAAAAATGTTTTTAAATTGCACCATGCCCGAGTTGGTAAACATTAATGTCGGGTCGTTGTTGGGTACCAAAGAAGACGACGGTACAATCTTGTGTCCGTTCCTCTCAAAATATTTTAAAAAAGTACTTCTTATTTCGTTTAGTGTTGCGGTCATTTTTGCTTTCCAAAATCCTACTTAAATTTTTAACTGATTATTGATAAAGCAATCTTTGGCAACTGGCAAGCTTTTTTTTAATTTACAGCTATACTCCAACCGGCTTCATATACAAACAGTGCATTTAAAAACACCGCAAACAATGTCCACAGTGCATAAGGATATATCAGGCGACCCGACCAAACATTAATCTTGCCGTAGATTATAGACATAACCGCTACTATCATATATAAAACCGCAACCACAATCAAGCCCCAGCCCAGTTGACCCAAGCCAAAAAACAGCCAGCACCATACAACCTGCAAAACCTCTTGAACCACAAACCAAAAATGTGCCAAACTTCGCAACTTGGTTGCCGGTGATAATAAAATCATGCTGGTGGCAATTATCAGCAAAACATATAAAATATTCCAAACTATCGGGAAAACATAATCGGGCGGTGTTGCCGATGGTTTGGCAAACGAGGCATACCAACCATCAACACCCACACTTGTAAACAGCGAACATAAATATCCACCCAAAAATACCAAAATCGTGACATATGCAACTTTTGCAAATTTAATCATATTTTTACCCCTTGATATATAAAACACTTTCGTGATAATAATTTAATTATAATTTCTCTTTTTTAAATAGGCAGTAAAAAATTGGAATATAATCACAGGCTGATTAAGGCAACGGTAGAAAAAGTTTATAACAATCTTATCGTTGATGTAAGGCTCGAGAATTCGCAAATAGTTCCGGCTTTTTGCGGTGCTACCGAGATTGCACAGATGTGCCTGCCTAAAACAACTTTATGGCTTAAACGAACCTCGAGACCGGGACGCGTCATTAAATACAACATATCATTTATTAAAACGCCAGAGGGTATCATTTTTGCCAACCCACGATATAATAAAGATTTGTTCCTGGAAGCCTTTAATAATAAAAAAATCTCCGAATTTGCAGAATATTCAAAGTGCAAACTTCTGGGAAGCTCCGATAATTTCAACGGTATTGATTTTGAACTGACCGCAGAATCGGGAAAAAAATGCTTCGTCTTTGTTGCTCCGGTATATAATAAGGCTAATGAAAATGTCATCTTTCCGACCTCCATCAATTTCTTTGAAATAAACATGATGGAAGAAATGAAAAAACGCAAACAAACCGGTGCCGAAACTTTTGTCTTTATGATCGCACCCAGAGAAGACTGCCTAAATGCCCGTTTTGTATGGAATCGCGATGCTAATGCCTCGGCGGCTTATTTTGAGGCCGCAAAAAACGGCTTGAATTTTTTGTGTTATGGGTGCAAAATCGGCAAAAATGTCATCGAAATAAATCGTAAATTGGAAATTTTGTATTAGTTATGAGGTAATAAGTTGGCTGAGAAGTTAAAAGAATGCCGTAATCAGGACGGTATTGTCATTCACACTGATGAAAAAGATTTTGAGGGTATGCGAAAAGCAGGTAAGCTCGCAGCCGAGTGTTTGGATTATATTACACCGTTTGTCGATGTCGGCGTATCAACAGAATATTTGGATGATTTATGCCGTAAATTCATCCAATCACACGGGGCCATTCCGGCTTGCCTCGGATATCACGGATATCCCAAAAGCACCTGTATTTCCATCAATCATGAAATTTGTCACGGAATTCCTTCTGCCGAAAGAAAACTCCTTAACGGTGATATGCTGAATATTGATGTTACCGTTATTTTGGATGGTTGGTACGGCGATACCTCGAGAATGTATTATGCCGGAAAGCCTTCGGTTAAAGCTAAAAGGCTTTGCGATGTCACCTATGAATGTATGATGCGAGGAATCGAAGCCGTTAAACCGGGTGCTCACTTCGGTGATATCGGTGCGGTAATTGAAGAAATTGCCCATCACTACGGGTATTCGGTAGTGGATATGTTTTGCGGTCATGGCTTGGGCAAAATCTTCCATGATGAACCCAATGTTATGCATTGCGGCAGAAAAGGAACCGGCCCGAGATTAGAGGAAGGTATGTTCTTTACTATTGAGCCGATGATTAATTTTGGCAAAAAAGAAGCTACAATCCTCTCAAACGAATGGACAGCCGTAACTAAAGACCGCTCGCTGTCGGCACAGTTTGAACACTCTCTTGCCGTGACTAAAGACGGTTTTGAGGTGTTTACCTATTCTCCGGCCGGACTTGATAAACCTCCTTACAAATAGATAGTGAACTATGACTGACGAAACTCCTGATTATATCGGACACCGTAAAAGGCTTAAAGAACGTTTTATAAAAAGCGACGGCAGAGATATGGCCGATTATGAGCTGATTGAGCTTATCTTAACCCTTGCTATCCCCAGACGCGATGTAAAACCTATCGCCAAACAACTTATCAAAACTTTTGGTGATTTTGCCGGAGTGATTAACGCTACTCCGTCACAACTTATGGAAATAAACGGCATTAAAGACAGTGCGGTCACCGTTTTGAAGATTATCAGAGCCGCGGCACAAAGATTATCTTGGCAAAATTTGGCCTCCGACGATATGCCGGTTTTGCTCAATATCGACAGCCTAATTGATTTTTGCCGTTGTACTATGGCTTATTCCGATGTCGAGGAATTGCACATCATCTACCTTGATGCTAAATTAAAAGTTATTAAAACCGAGCTGACACAACGCGGTTCGCTGACCGGTGTTTCCGCCTCTCCACGCGATATTGTCAAGTCGGCAATGGAAAACAAGGCAGTTAGCATAATTATGGTTCATAATCACCCGTCAGGAAATACCAAGCCCTCGGAAAATGATAAAATTATTACCAAGAAAGTAGCCGAAGCTTGCGAGATTATGGGGCTTAGACTGCAAGAGCATATTATTATCAGCAAAAGCTCCTACTTCTCATTCCGTGAACACGGTCTTATCTAGCCAAGCTTCGAGTTTACGATAACCTCTTCTATCAAAATGGTGATATTGCTGGTAAACAATTTTACCGAGATAGCCAGCAAGATAATACCGAAAAACTTCTTGACCATGTATAAAACACCGGCACTGATATGCTTCTCAATATGGCGGGTGAGTTGCAAAATTACATAAACACAAATCATATTGGCAAAAATGGCCGATATCAAATTTATCGGCGAAAATTGCGAGCGGATGGCTAACATAGTGGTGAGACCGCCGGCTCCGGCAATGAGCGGAAATACAAGCGGGAAAAAGCTCGAATCTTTGGGCGTCTCCGAAGTGTCCTTAAAAATCGAAATATCCAATATCATCTCGCACGAAATTACAAAAATTACCAAAGAACCGGCTACCGCAAACGATGCCGTGTCAACGCCAAACAACTTTAAAAACGCTTCCCCGACAAAGTAAAAAACCATAAACATCAAAAATGCCAGAACAGCTGTCTTAACGGGACGAATAATCTTCCCTTTCTTACGCAAAGAAATAACTATCGGCAAAGAACCCGGCATATCTATAATTGCAAACAAAACAAAAAATGCTCCGAAAAACTGCTGCCAATCGAAACTACCTATCATGTCTCAAGCTCCTAAATTAAACCAATCAATCTTGCGGAATATAACATACCCTTTTATACAAAAAAGAAAATATTTCTGTTTTGCACCGCAAAATTTACTATATTATTGCCATTGTTATACGGATATCGTCGTACTCCGTTTAGTAGTATATTTGGTGAAAGGACTAATTCTTGTGAAAAAATTTTTTGTCGTACTTTCTGTTGCATTTGTTTTGATTATAATTGTTGCGGCCATATTATTTGCCGAGCCTTTATATAAAAATATTCAAGATACCGAACCATATCCGTTTTATAACGGACCTTATAATCTTATTGCCCACGGCGGCGGTGCCATTGACGGAAAAGTTTATAGCAATTCTCTGGAGGCTGTTGAAGAATCAATTAATGCCGGAATGAAATTTGTTGAAATTGATCTGATTAAAACCTCTGACGGCAAATATATCTCCGGCCATGATTGGAAATTATTTAATGATATAACCGATAATACCGAAAGAGGCGATGAGCCTATGTCGTTTGCCGAGGCCAAAAAGGCAAAAATTCACGGTGAATATACCGTTATGGACGAAAAAGATATCATTGCCTTAATGGAAAAATATCCCGATTGGGTATTGCTTATCGACAAAGCTCGCGATATTGAACATTTGGCAGAAGTTTTTGCTCCATATCGCGACCGCGTAATATTACAAGTCTACGGCTTAATCGGCTACGCCAGAGCTTTGCGTGCGGATGTGAAATATCCGACACTCCGGCTCAAGGGCGGTCGACGCGGCGTTAAAGAAATCTATAAAGTCTTTATGGATTGGATGAATGTCAAATCGGTAATATTGGGCGAAAAATCTTTTGAGAAAAACTTGGATTATATCGGCGAATTGCACGCAAAAGGAACTACCGTTATTTTATATGGCAACCCAAGATTCAAAATCGTTGAGAATCCTACAGAAATAAAAAAGTATCTCAATAAATATATCGATTTGGTCGACACCGACACTTTGCGTTCTTTGGATTAATTTATTCTCACCTTGGCTCTTGACTAATCATCATAAAAAGATAAAATCAAGAGCCGTTATTTTTTGTTGTACCGGAGGGATAATTATGTTGGCTCTGTTTATATTCTTTATTGGTTTTATGCTCTTTTCTTCTGCCAACTGGGTCGTTGAAAAATTCGGAGAAGTTACATACGAACAAATTATGTTTCACCTCAATATGCCTTTTACCTCCGAAATTCGTATGATTATGAGCTTTTTGAAAAATACAGTTATGACCGGAGCCATAATTGTAGTCATTTTGGCTATATTCTTTTGCCGGAAATATAAATTCCATGTTAAAATAATTGATGCATTCAGAGAAAAAATTTATCAAAAACGTTTACTCTTGAGCTTATGTTGGCTTGTGTTTTGCTTTATATTCGTTTTTTTCAGGATGAATGTCTGGAATATGATTACTTTCCACAAATATAAAAGCGAAACATCTAACTTCTACGAAGAAAATTATGTCATTCCGCAAAATGTAAAAATTACCTTCCCTAAACACAAAAGAAACTTGATATTGATTTTTGCCGAATCGATAGAAGCAACTTATGCCAAAACTCCGGAACATAACTATTTTAAGTATGACTTGCTTCCAGGCTTGCATAAATTAGCCCAAGAAAATATTAATTTTAGCGATAACAAGTACTTCGGCGGATCTTATGAAATCGACGGCACCCAATGGACACAGGCCGGTTTGTTTGCTCAAACCTGTGGTGCCCCGATACAGCTACCGATTAACGATCCGAACTGGTTCCAGCCCAAAAACGGCTTCTTTCCCAAAGCCTGGTGTCTTTATGATATCTTAAAACAAGAAGGTTATGAACAGAGCTTTCTTATCGGCTCAAACGGCGAATTTGCCGGAATGGATAAATTTTTACAATCTCACGGCGACCCCAAGTTGCTTGATACCAACTACTATGCCGAACGCGGGGATATTGAAATTTCGTTTGAAAAGACTACCAAAATGTATGACAAACAAGTATTTGCCTATGCAAAAGACGAACTTGCCTCGTTGGCTAAACAAAATAAACCTTTTGCCTTTACCCTGATGACGCTCGATACCCACTACGGAACCGCAAAATTCTCCGATGATGTGTGCGAAAGAAAATATGGCTCATACAACAGTATCGAAAATGTGGTGTCTTGTGCCGATAAGCAAATATCAGATTTTATCGCTTGGCTAAAAGGACAAGAATTCTACAAGGACAGCGTGGTTGTGGTAGTCGGTGATCATCTGACCATGAATCCAATATTTACTAAGGAAATGAACCGTAAGCCGATTAACATATTTATCAACTCGCCGGTGGCGGCGGCAAATACGCAAAACCGTATTTTTACACCGTTTGATATTTATCCCACCATTGTTGAAAGTTTGGGAGCTAAAATTGACGGGCACCGTCTGGGCTTGGGAACATCTATGTTTTCTGATATTCCAACCTTGACCGAAGGTAAGATGAGTGTTGAAGACATGGATATTAATGTCAGAAAAAAATCTAACCTCTACGACTGGTTGCTTTACGGTAAAGAAGTAAGAAACTAAAAGATTTAATTTTTTTACATAATTTATGAACATTTTTGTTGATTTTGGACAAAATAGTGTTACTTTGGCTATGTCTTAAAATTTACAATTATGGATAAAAATTTTTATGGTAAAGAAAAAATTGCTCAGCTTTCTAAAGATGAATGGGAGCAGATTTGTATGAAATGCGGCAGATGCTGCTTGTGTAAAATCTCCGATGGAGAGAATGTAGTGTTCACAGACTATGTCTGTAAGTTCTTTGACATTGAACACGGATGTTGTTCTTGCTACGACAAAAGAGATGAGGTGGCCGGAGATATTTGTCGGAAGGTAGACCTTAAGTTATTGGAAGAATCGCCCGAGGATTTGCCGGAAGATTGTCCCTATCGTTTGTTGTATGACGGTAAGCCGTTGCCTGACTATCATCCTTTGATAACCGGCGACCCTAACTCGGCAATCATCGCCGGAAAAACCGTAAATACAATGAATATAAGGTCAATCCGTGAACTGACCGAAGCCCAAGGTTCTTTAATCAAAAAAAGTAAGGAATTAGGCTGGACCGAAGGAAAAACCAGAGAAGAGATGGATAAACTGATGGATGAATACGCCCCGAATATTGTAGCTGTTTACCCTGTAAAGCACAAAACATCATCTCAAAGTTAAGCAAAAATGTCTAACAAAAATTATTAATTATGGAATCAAAAAAATTAGAAGCACTGAAAAAAATTACAGAGCTGATGAAAGAGAATGACATTTCTGTCATTAACATCAGAAACTTTACAGAGGCAAGGGAATATCATGATTATGATTTGCTTTGTGTTTGTGATGGCAGAAAGGTGAGACTTCCGTTTAACAAAGGGAAAAATCTAAATCCTATCGGACTGTTCCCCTTGAGCGATTCATTTTCATATATTGAATTGAATGAATTGCCGGAAGCTTTACGCGAACATGCCGATGTTGCAAGATTGCCGGAGGTTAGTTTTTGTGAGGATATGTGTCTTGATATAAAAGGCATAAACAATCACTTAAGAAAATTGGACAAGCCAATTTTGCAAGGAGAGTATTTTGCCATTGGCAAGTTCTTGCAAGAACACAACTGGATTGTCAAATTCGACGAGCCTTGCACAGAGCTTTCCAGTGACTATTATGATGAGGAGGCAAAAAAGGCTAAAATTCGCTATTGCGGAAAGTTCTTACCCTTTTAACATTTAATAAAAGACGCCTATTTTAATAGGCGTCTTTTGACTTTTTAGGCAAACTCAAAATCTATGTATCGCTGCTTAAGTTTATCTAGAACCATCGGCAAGTACTCCGTATCGTATTGTTGATTCCACTTTAATAACCGCAACATAGCAGAAAAACTTTCCTTGCCTTGCGTCTTTTCAAACCCCAGCTTGCGTACGATAAAACGTTTGAGACACCGTAAGTGCCTTAGATATCTCGGGGTTTGTAAAATAATAACCTTATCAACCTTTGACAGCATTGGCATCACCCAATCGCCAAAATACACCCCCTCGCAAATCCAGTCGTGATTTGTGTTTAATATAGTTTGCAGCATTTCGGCTCTCTCGGCCTTATCGCGTTTGCAGTCATACATATGCTCACCAACACCGGCCCAGTTCAAATAATCAAAGTCAAAATGCGGAATATTATGTAGGGCGGCTAACCTTTTGGCATAGGTGGTTTTACCGCTGCCGGGGCCTCCGGTAATATAAAGTCTCATATCTTTTAATAATCCAAAGGATTGCCTTTCATATCTATTCTGAGCTGATAGGTATCATACAAATATGATTATTACCTTATAAAATAAAAATTGATTTTTTGCAAAAACATATTAACCTTATACCTGTTATTGTGTTTATTTCGGAGATTATATTATGGATGTCTATGAAAAACTTAAACTCTTAAAAAAAGAAATTAAAGAAAATAAAACCCACAATGCACCCTTTAATCTGTGGGCCTTCCTATTTTCTTCGTTCTACTTCTTATATGTAGGGATGGACGGTTATTTTCTGGTTTTTGCCTTACTGCCATTTGCTCTGTCTATTCCCTTGCTGATATTTACATTTTTCGGCCTTGCATTTGTTATCGGTTTTCTAATATCTCACATAATAGCCGGATTTATTGCCAATCGTGCCTATAAAAAGTATCGAAAAGAGTTTGTTGAAGAACATAAAGGTGCCGACTTGAATAAACCAGTGGAGTATTTTGCCATATCGTCACTAAGACTAATTATCGGAGCTATTATCACCGGCGGATTTTATTTGCTTTATTGGAATTTTAAAAACTGGGATGTTTATCAAAAAACCACCAAAGATGACATTAACCCTTATATCAGAGCATGGTTTTATCCTCTGACCATGCCCTTTTTGTTCAAGAATATGAATAGAACCATAAAGCCTAAAAAATCTTTGGTTTTATACGGCGTGCTTTATCTGTTGTCTTATGTGGTAATTTCTATTATCGGCTATTTGGCCAACGGTAATATAAATATTGAATTATTACTAGTTCTCGGTTTGACGATATTAGTTTTGTATCTCGCAACAACTTTTCTTTTGTTGCCGGTACAGCGAGCAGTAAATCGTTATACCACGGAAACTTTGCAAAAACCTTTGGTTAAAAAGTTTTTACCTTGGGAGATTTTTTTCTTAATCTTCGGAACCGTTATATCTCTTGCCAATATTTTTAGTCCGCAAGAGAGCCCATGGACGCAAGAGCAAGAAGAAAAAATCGGAGCTTCGGTCGGATTTATTTATCGTCATACCCAAGCATATTCCGATTTTTGCAAAAAAGCCGGTTATGAGTTAAAAATCTATCCCAATGAATTTAGGACTTATTTTGCTAAAGATATTGAAAATTTAGAGGCAGAATTAGCAACTCAAGGGCTTACCATCGAAGGTTTGCAACAAACCTATATTACACCGCAGGCTCAAGAATTTATGGAAAAATCAATCGCTGAAGAATTTAATTGGCTGAAAAAATCTTTGACTTTGGCGGCGATTTCACAACAAGCCAATATTCCTGCGGAAAATTTGTCTTGGCAGGATGACATGTCTGAAATTATGACGATGGAAGATGTCTGCAGTATTTTTGATGAGGTGGGAATGAGTGTTTTGAAATCCGGCGAAAACAAAGATTTCCTGAGTAAAAATTCGCTGTAGTTGATAAAAAAGGCGGTTTGAAAACCGCCTTTTTTTTGATTAGCGACCTTTCGCCCAACCGAGAGCGGCTCGTGACCACATTCTCGAGTCATTTCCTTGGGGTTTAGCCACAATTCCGCCAACCGTAGGCTCTTTGCAACCGGTAGTTTCGGGGTAGGAAAACGGTTCTTTAGTCAAATAACATCTGGCCATATCGGCAAAAATTCTGGCTTCCATATATTTACCGTCATACCCGAAATCATCGGAATATTTAATTGTGGCATTAGGATTTTTTATTTTGACAAAAACATCTTCATGCTCCGGCAAAACTTTTGCCTCACCATTTAGTAAATCCTTAAAATCTTGCAAAACAATCGGATTTTTCCACCCGCCGCCAAAAAGCAAGAAATATTCCGGCTGCTTAATATCATCGGGAATTAGGCTCAAATTATAGGTCATAATATAAGCACTGAAAAATTCGGCCGTTCGCACCCGGTCGGCCAAAGTTAATTTGTTATCCGATAATTCGGGGATATTTCTATACCAAGCGGGATCAGATGATTTGGGCGGCAGGGCGGTGATAAAATTTTCTTTTGTATCGGTAACGGCCGCTTGATTAAACAGTTGACGCAAAAGCTCATAATTAATCTTGCCTTGACGGCCGGTTTGGCCATCCATGTCGCAAGGCAAGCCTTTTTCTTTTTGCATGAGCAAATCCGGAAAATGATTAAACGGACCGGTGTCCCAGCCTAAGACTATGTCTTTGCCGGTATTAACATTTGTTGAGATAATGGCAAAATTTCCGGTATTGCCACCGTTGCAAAACGCAACCGGAAAGATGTTTTTACTTTGCAAATCTTTGGCAATATGCTGATTGTGAACCGGAGCCAAGGGAGCCCCCTCGCCCAAATTCATAATATCGTCGGAGCGAAAATCGTAAACCACCGGAATGCCCGTCAAATCGGCAAGCATTTGCCCGCTGCCGATTTGCAAAGTGTAAATGTCGGCGGGATTTTTGCTCTTGGCAATAGAGGGCGGGCGGTGTCCGCAAGTCTGTCCATGAAAGCCGATGGCATCAACAGTCGTCTTATCAATACTATTTTCTGACAGTAAGCGGTTTACGGTTGAGGCAACCAATTTAATGTAATCATCGTGTAGGCTTCTAAAATCATCAGGATGGGCGGCAACATAGGCTACAATATCGCCGTTGTTTTGTGCTAACCACGATTTAAGAGTGCGAAACCTGTCGCTGAGTGAGGCCGGAATAGCTTGTGATATTCCGCAAATATCCCTAATCTGCGAGCCTAAGAACTCCGATAACACCACATCAACGGCGTCAAGCGAGTTTCCGGTCATAATACCGATACAACGATATAGTTTTTCCATATTGGCAACCTATTTAAATCTATAGTTGCCGTAATTGTAACGAGCCGCACCTTTGATGTAAACAAAAATTTGTTGATTACACCGGCTTTGGAAATTTTTGAGCATAAAACAAATACCCCATCTTGATAGATAGGGCATTTGTCACTGCTTTAATGGTGTTTTTATTATCTTCCGTTAGCGGTATTGCTATTGGAATTGGTATTTGGCATTTTGGTTATTTGGTATGCTTTGGAAAATTCATTTTTCTGAATCATTCGCATACCAGAACTATCTTTCAAAATATAGGCACCGCCTTTATCTGCTGTTTGTGGGTGACCTTCTGCACCTTCAAACTGCGTTCCTTCGGCGACATATATTGCTTGAACAGCCTCTTTCTTTTTTACACCTGAAAACACTTTTCCAGGTTTGATATCTTCTTTGGCCGGCGCATCTTTAAGACCTGCAGCAAAATTTACATCGCTGTCCCATAAATCTGCCTTACCGCCTTCATTTACAACATTTTTAGCCAAGTAATCAATGAACTGTTGAACTTTACCTGCAGTCATAAAAGTTGACGGATTATCTTTTAGGTATTGTTCTATTTTTTCTTGACGACCAGGTGCATCATAACAGATAAGAACTCCGTCATTTTGCTTTAGCACTTGTTCTGCATTATCTTTTGGATTTTTAAATGTCAAACCTTTAACATCTTCCATAAATGGACCATCGGCACCCCATTCTTGTCTTTTAGCTTCTTTGGCACCGGCAAATCCATATGCCGGAATAATAATTCGCTTCATGTCACTGGGAACTGCTTCTATAGCTGGTTTTTCAAACATTTTTGCGGCTTGTTCGTTGGTTATCATCGCTTCCTCCATTTAACAAAAATAGACATATTTACAATTTGATTATGACATAAACCAACGATTGTGACCGATGCCGTTATGGCAATGATTATTATTACAAGTATTCAGCTACTTATTTGTTTTAGTGAGGTTTTAAGAGGTATCTATAATTAAAAATAATGGTTGATTTTATCGTTCAATTAAATCAACCAAATATTATAATTAAGAACTAGGAGAAAGTTATGTCTGTCATTGGATACATCAGAGTTAGCTCAAATAAGCAAACCTTGGAACATCAACAATTTGAAATTGAAAATTTTGCCAACACTCAAAAAATAAAAAAAATGCTTGATTGCGGAATACCAAAATCACAAATTGCACAAAAACTCGACGTGCAACGGAGCACCTTAAGACGTTTTATTCAACGAATGAATCTTGTTTGATGTATTTTAACTTACGCAATATTTTTAATCTCTAGCGGGTATTGCTGGTTCGTATTGCCACCGCTTCGGCATATATTGTCGGAGTATTTTTCTTGCCTCTTGATGTAAAGTGAATGTCTTTTCCGGTTTGATGACTTATAACCGCTGCCGCCAGTTCCGGTGAGTTTTGCAAGAATTGCGGCGTAAGTTTCACCGAACCGTCAACCGGAATAAAGGCATAAATCCCTTTGGCGTCTTTGTAGTTATTATCAAAATATTCTCCGGCCAACTCTTTGCCATCAGAACAATAAACCCCTTTATCAACAACCGTAAAAATGTGTCCGTGTTTGTGTTTTTGGCATTGCGGTATTACAACTACCGTATTGGCCGGACAAGCTGAAATATCTTTAAAATCAATCGGAACCGCCCAAAAATTGGGGGATGCCAACAAATTATCTTTTTCTTGATAGGCCGACAAATTGTTGGAAATGGGTTCTTTATATACTTTGTTGAGCAGTCTCTTAACGGCTCCGGCACAGTACCCTTTTGGGGTTTGTCGCAAGCTGCATCTGACCTTTTTACTTTCGCCGCGGCTATTGCGAACAGTAAAATCAAACCCTTTGGACAAAATTGATTTTACTTTTTGTTGACTGGGACCGGGCTGAACAGCACTCAACACCTCGGCAGATAAGGCTATTTCGGGATTAGCAGATAAAATTGTCTTTAATTCGTTTACTCCGAGTGTAACATCTTCCGTAAGCAAAGCGATAGATTTTTTCTGGCTTACCCATGAATCTGGCGGAAGCATTTTCAAATTATCAATATTTTTGGCAGTCTGTACGGCTGAACCTCCGCTTTGGACAGGAAACATTGATGCCACAAAGGTGGCTAGAGCCACACTTTTGTTTTTTATATTTTTTATTCTTTGCTTTATATCCATGATTTTACCGTCCCATCAATCTTCGTTGCTTTGAATATAGCACATATTTGAAAATCTGTAAATAATTTGTGATAATTTGCAACGGTTGTTGACTAAAATTTGGGGTTGATGTTTGGTGATTGTTATGCTAGCTTGCGAGAAGACCAATTAACTGTACCGGCGGGGCAAATAATGGCTGATAACGGAATCATATTTTTAAACAACGAAAGGGCTGAATGCAGGCTATCTCTTTTTGGCGGCAACTTATTGTCTTATCGCCCGAAAGATGAGAAAGAAGATATATTTTGGCTCGGTGACTTGAATAAATTTGACAATATTCAAGCCATAAGAGGCGGTATTCCGGTTTGCTGGCCGAGGTTTGCCGAAGAAACTCGCAACAATCATTTACCAAGACACGGATTTGCCCGCCTCTCGACTTGGAAATTGCAAAAAGTTCATGTTGAGGAGGACAAAATCGAGGCTGAGCTTTTGCTAATTCCGGAAGACAAGTATAATTTGAATTTATCGCTCAGCTTGAAGATAAAAATCACCGACAAATTGGAATATGCTCTGGAAACAACTAATTTAGGCGAGGAAGAATTTGACTTTAGCGAGGCATTGCACGCCTATTTTAATGTCAGTTCGGTTAATGATATCGTAATTAAAGGTCTGAGCGGTCATAATTATAAAAACTCACTTGACGGCAATATTTATTCTTTGGAAAAAGATTTGCAAATTGCCGGCGAGATTGACAGCATTTTTCTAAACCAGACTCAACCGATACAAATTGTTGATGAGGGCTTTAACCGCATTATCACAATCGAAAAACAAGGTTCCAATAACACGGTAGTGTGGAACCCAAATAAAGACTTGGCAGAAATGAGTGCCGGAGGATATAGGCGGTTTGTTTGTGTTGAGCCGGCCAATGTAGGAAACAGTTTTGTTAAACTTCCGCCAAAGCAAAAGCACACCATCTCGGCTGTGATTAAAGCGCATAAATTGTAGTAATGCCAAAGGTCGCTTTATTGAGAGTCTTGGTATTAATGGCTCGGCGGGCTTAAGCAATTATCGGACTAATGTTTGCTATAATACTACCGATTAACGGCGAATATAATTGGCTATATCTAACCGTTTTGCTTAGCATTTCGATACATTCGCAAATTATTTATATCTGTGTAACTATTTTGCGGTTTGCGAGGAGTTGAAGATGTTGTGTTAGTTCCCAATTTGGCACGAACATTATTGAGGCGGGCATCTAACGATTTGTATTGTTTATAATCTTTTAGCTTTGTTTCCATATCCGAAACAATTTGAGGATACTTATCTCCGGTCATTTGGATATTTATGGCACACCATGATAAATATTTATCTTCAACATCATGAATGTCTACTTTTTGAGAAGAAATTTTATTATATTCTTCTATAACCTCTTTACATAAGTTTTTATCAAAATCAAATACTTTGTAGAAATCGCAACTTCGTTCTGTAACTCCGCACATTCCAAAATCAAATACACCTTGTAAAATATTAGGCTTGCTCAAATCAACTCCAATGTTTCCTGCGTGTATATCATTGTGGCAGCATACTAAGTCTTGTTGTTTATTGGCTTTATTGTTAAGAGATATTCCATATTTATCTAATGTTTGCTGAGCCTCGGCCTTGTTATCAAGATTTAAATCTTTTCTATCGGGCAAAATTACCTTGCCAAGCGGGACGGCATGAAGCTCAGCAAAAAAAACAGCCAGATCGCGGGCAAATAAACTTCTTTGTTCATCAGTTAAATCTTGAAAATCTTTTTTGGTAAGTTTATTTCCTTTTATTTTTTCATGTACGGCAAAAGGAAATTCTCCGTCGACTACCGAAACTGCGGATATTTTTGTCTTGCTAACATAAGGTGATATACCTGTGGTTATTGTGCTTTCTAATCTTAAATCTTCCAGTGATTGGGATTTTCCGTCTTTTAGTGTCGCTTTTTTGGGGAATCTTACAATATATTTATCATCAACATCCATAACATAAAATTGACCTGTGGCCGTAAGAAGCTCTATTGAAGAATCTTTACTTACGGCTTTATGAAGAGTTTGGGATTGAGAATTAGTGATAATCGTTGCTGCGGTGTCGACAGTAAAATCATCATCACTGAAAAACTTGGTGTCCATTCTGCTCCTCCGCATATACATCTGCATAACTTAGTGTTTAGTATAACACATTCTTATAAATAAATCAAACGATTGGCATAATAATCTTTTCAAAATTATAAGCTTTAAAATAGTCAAAATACTGCTACATCGAGCCCCAATGGTTATCGGACTAATAACTATGATGAGTTTAAGCTTTTGAGTAGGAAAATTGAAAAAAATAAATTTTGTCCAAATTTTGTGTTGTACTATTGCTAAAATTTTGTTATAGTGTATATAGCTTTAACACAAAGGAGATTTATTATGACTTTGAGAGGTAAATTAGCCGAAGTAGCTCATAAAAATGAAGAATCTAAACTTAGAGGTTCCGCACTAGACATAGCTAAAAAGGAAGCTGACGGAGCTTCTAAATTGAGAATAAACTTTAAAACCTATGAAAGTGAAGAAGAACTTTTAGGAAAATGGGCTTACATGAATGTGGCTGAAGATGGTAAAGGTGTAGAGATTTTTGACAAAGATGGAGAAAGCTTAGGTCGTATACGCAGACATAATGAAGCTGATGTCGCGGGAGATAATTATTTTCTTGAAACCAGTGATATAACCGTAGTGGGCCATAAAGAAGAAAAAGGTTGGACATTATATGATGTGACTAACAGAGGATATAGTACTGTTAAGATTGAAAATGAACAACGAACAAAAGCGTTAAAGCCCTTGTTTCATGAGGCTCGTTTGGCAATGAATTATCCCGGAGGAAGAAGAGCCAGAGTAAACCCCATGGGAATGACAGCCAAAACAAGATAATTTTAGTAAAGTTTATTGATATCGACCCTCGTTATAAAAAACGAGGGTTTCTTTGATTTTAAAAATTATAAAATTTGGCTTATTTTAAGAACATTATTTCCTTTTTAGGAGTATATATGCTATAATTTCATTTTTTATCTTATCTTTACTGATTTTATAATATTATCATATGATTGTAAGTTTGTTGTGCGTGAGGTAAGGGCGATTATCGGACTAATTTTTATGATGAATTCAAACAACGTTGCTATAAAATTGAACTTATTAATTGTTAGATTTCTAATAATCATCATTAAAACTTAATTGCTTTTTGTTTTTTTTATGTTTAAAATTAAGAAAACAGAAGAAAGAGAGAGATAATGGTTTTGGAAAATAAGTTAAATATCACAGACCAAATTGAGCTTAATAAAATTGAAGAGAGACTTAGTAAAGAAAAGGCTAAAAAACTTTTTGACAGTGGCAAAATAAACACTCTCAAAGTCGGAACTTTTGCCGGATTGAAGCAGATCCACAAATTTTTATTTGAAGATATTTATGATTTTGCCGGCAAAATGCGGACGATTAATCTTTCTAAAGGAAATTTTAGATTTGCACCGGTTATGTATTTAGAGCAAGCCTTAAAACATATAGATAAAATGCCACAATCAACCTTTGATGAAATTGTTGAAAAATATGTTGAAATGAATATAGCTCATCCTTTTAGAGAAGGAAATGGTCGCACCACCCGAATTTGGCTGGATTTAATCTTCAAAAAAGAACTAAAAATGGTGGTTGATTGGAATAAAATTGATAAATCCGACTATCTATCAGCCATGGAAAGAAGCCCGATTAAAGATATTGAAATAAAACATCTCTTAAAAAATGCCCTTACCGATAGAATTAATGAAAGAGAAGTGTTTATGAAAGGAATTGATGTTAGTTATTATTACGAAGGTTATGATGAATACGATATTCATAGGCTATTGTAATTTTAAGCGACTATCGGACTAAAAACTATGATGATTTTAAGGCTTTGAGTAGGAAAATTGATATATTAAAAGATAACTGCAAAGATTTGTTGGCAATCTGATTTTATTATGTAATTCTTATAAAATTTGCATTAAACTAATTACAAATAAGATTCTATGGAGTTTTAGTGTATGCAAAATGAAATAAAAATTTTCGAACAGAAAAAAATTCGCTCTGTTTATGATGAAGAAAAAGATGTTTGGTATTTTTCTGTTGTTGACGTGATTGCAATTTTAATTGAAAAAGACTATCAATCCGCTCGCAAATATTGGAATAAACTCTCGGAGCGCTTGAGAAAAGAAGGAGCATCTGAGTCGGTGTCACATTGTCACCAACTGAAACTAGAAGCCTCCGATGGTAAAAAATATTTAACCGCAGTTGCAGACGCAGAAACGATGTTGAGAATAGTTCAATCTGTTCCAAGTCCCAAGGCGGAACCCATTAAACAATGGTTAGCTCGTGTCGGTTATGAAAGAATGAAAGAAACAGCAGACCCTTCATTAAGTATAGACAGAGCTCGAGAAAATTGGCAAAAACTCGGCCATTCTGATAAATGGATACAACAACGTATGACGGGACAAGAAACCCGCAACAAATTGACTGATTATTGGAAAGACCATGAAATTACCAAAGATGAAGAATATGCAATTTTAACAAATATTATCCATCAAGAATGGTCCGGACTATCAGTTAAAGAGCATAAACAACTAAAAGG
>CASEYY010000023.1 GCA_949292335.1 uncultured Pseudomonadota bacterium | reverse complement strand
TACCTCACATTACAAACTCGTCAACAGTTGGCAATTAATTCTCTATCGCTGGCTTCGCAGTCGGCAAGAAGTGTATTGAGTTTGTTTTAATAATGTCATTCTTTTTCTTCTTCGTCATTCTCGGGCGTGTCCCGAGAATCTAATAAAACAATGTGACAATAGCTTATGAGATCCTCGGAATAAATCCGAGGATGAAGGTATAGAATAGACCCTCGGAACAAGTCCGAGGGTGACGGGTTGTGTGGTGTCCGATGGTGACATATAAAGAAGTGTCATTCTCGGGCTTGACCCGAGAATCTATAAAAAAGTAGACCCTCGGGTCGGAGCCCGAGGGTGAAGGGGTGTGTTGTCCGAGGGTGACCGTATAGAATAGACCATCGGAATAAATCCGAGGGTGACGGGTGTGTGGTGGCCGAGGATGACGGAAAAAGCTTATCTTTCTAAACCAAAACACAAGAATACAATACGGCAAAAAAGTGCATAATCGTGCCGATTAGCACAAACAAGTGCCAGATTGCGTGGGTATATTTTTTGCTTTTCCAAAGATAAAATAACAGACCAAAAGTGTAAAAGGCTCCACCCAATATCAAGAAGATTAATCCCAAATCAGGAACGGCAGCTGCCAAAGATTTGGAGGCAAATACAATCATCCACCCCATCAAAAGATACAATGCTACCGACCAAGCTCTGGTTCCGCTCGTCGTAGAGGAAGCTAGCTTTAAGATTGTTCCCAAAATAGCCAATCCCCAAATTATTCCAAACAGAACCCAGCCCAGCGTACCGCGTAAACTTACCAACAAAAACGGAGTGTAAGTTCCGGCAATCAGATAATAAATGGAAATATGGTCAAATTTTTTGAGACGTTTTTTTATATGTTCATTTTTAATCGCGTGATATAGTGTCGAGGCTGAGTATAATACAATCATGCTAATTCCGAAAATCACTGTCGAAACTATTACCCAAGCATCGCCGTATATTGATGAAAATACCGCCAACAATACCAATCCTGCAATACTCAAACCGATTCCGGTTCCGTGAATAATACAGTTCCACAATTCTTCTTTGGGTGTGTATTTGGCAACAGCAGTCATTTTTTTCTCCGTATATCATAAAAACATCTCGTAAAGATTACCCCAATAATCACACATGTCAATAAGGCACCTTGGGGTATTATGGTATGTAAAAGGAAACTGTTATGATAATCAAAAAATTATCTTGAAAAAAATCTGTTTAATGCTAAATTAGCAAACGATAAATTTTAAATAAAGCCGTGCGGGGCTGTCCGCACAACAATCTTAGAAAGGATGAATAATATGACAATTCGCGTCGGTATTAACGGATTTGGCCGTATCGGTCGTTTGGTATTCCGTGCTGCCCAGAAAAGAAACGATATCGAGATCGTCGGTATCAATGACTTGATTGATGTTGAATATATGGCTTACATGCTGCGTTATGACACAATGCATGGCCAATTCGACGGCACTATCGAAGTTAAAGACGGCAAGTTGGTTGTAAACGGTAAAGCCATCCGCGTTACCGCCGAAAAGAACCCTGCTGATTTGAAATGGGGCGAAATCGGTGCCGAATATGTTGTTGAATCGACCGGTTTATTCCTGACCAAAGAAAAAGCTCAAGGCCACATTGACGCCGGTGCTAAATATGTTGTGATGTCGGCTCCGTCAAAAGACGATACCCCGATGTTTGTATGCGGTGTTAACACCGATTCTTATGTTAAAGGAACTCAGTTTGTATCAAACGCTTCTTGCACCACTAACTGCTTGGCTCCGATAGCCAAAGTATTAAACGATGCTTTCGGTATAAAAGACGGCCTTATGACCACTGTTCACTCAACCACAGCTACTCAAAAAACCGTTGACGGTCCGTCAATGAAAGATTGGCGTGGTGGTCGTGCCGCATCAGGCAACATCATTCCTTCTTCAACCGGTGCCGCTAAAGCCGTCGGTAAGGTAATTCCGTCCTTAAACGGCAAATTGACCGGTATGTCTTTCCGCGTTCCGACTTTGGATGTTTCGGTTGTTGACTTAACCGCCAATTTGGAAAAAGCTACTACCTACGAAGAAATTTGTGCCGCTATGAAAAAAGCCTCCGAAGGCGAATTGAAAGGCATTTTGGGTTACACCGAAGATCAAGTTGTTTCATCTGATTTCTTGGGTGATGCTCGTACTTCTATCTTTGATGCCAAAGCCGGTATTCAGCTCACTCCGACCTTTGTTAAGGTTGTAAGCTGGTACGATAACGAATGGGGCTATTCAAACAAAGTTTTGGATTTGGTAGCTCACATGGCTAAGGTAAACGGCTAATTTTAATTCTTAAGACCCTCTTGGCTATGGCTCAAGGGGGTCTTGTTTTTTGATTTAAATAGGGTAAAAAAATGACAGCATATAAAACCATAGATGATTTAGGTGATTTGAACGGCAAAGTAGTTATGCTCAGAGCCGATTTGAATGTGCCGATGAATGAAAATTTCGAAGTAACCAATACCGCTCGTATCGACCGTACGGTTCCCACCATTAAAGAATTGATGAGCAAAGGTGCCAAAGTTGTGGTAACCTCGCACTTGGGTCGTCCCGAAGGTAAGGGCGACATGGCAAACTCTTTGTCACACATTGTTAAAGATTTGGAAAAATCTTTGGGCAAGCATGTAGTATTTGTTGATGACTGCATTGGACCTCATGTTGAAGAAGCTATCAAAAACATGAAGCAAGACGAAATTTTGTTGCTCGAAAATCTTCGTTTTTATAAAGAAGAAAAGAAGGGTGACGAGAATTTTGCCAAAGAGTTGGTAAAATATGTTGATGCATATGTTTCCGATGCCTTCTCAACTGCACACCGCGACCACGCATCCATGGTTGCTGCCGTTAAATTGCGTCCGGCTGCTTTCGGTCGTTTGATGGAAGAAGAAGTAAATGCCTTGTCCAAAGGTTTGAATGACCCCAAGCGTCCGTTGATTGCCATTGTTGGCGGTTCTAAAGTTTCGACCAAGTTGGATTTGTTAAACAATTTGGTTAAGAAAGTCGACAAATTGGTAATTTCCGGTGGTATGGCTCATACTTTCATGAAAGCCAGCGGCATTGATACCGTTAACGAAGCTAATTCTTTAGTCCAAATGGATATGATTGATACGGCTAAAGAAATTATGGCAACCGCCAAAGCCAACAACTGCAAAATCGTTTTGCCGTTAGATGTTGTTGTTTCTAAAGAATTCAAACCTATGGCCGAACACAAAACCGTAGACTTGGAACACATTCCGAGTGAGGGCTGGAGTTTACTCGATGTTGGCGAGAAGACTATTGCCGCCATCAATGCCGAGTTAGACGAGAGCAAAACTTTGGTTTGGAACGGACCTTTGGGTGTGTTTGAGATGAAACCGTTTGATAATGCTACCAACAAAGTTGCCGAGCATGCTGCCGAGCTAACCAAGGCCGGCAAATTGATGTCGGTAGCAGGTGGTGGTGACACTGTTTCTGCTTTGGCTAACGCCGGAGTAGAAAGCAAGTTTTCATACATCTCAACCGCCGGCGGTGCTTTCCTTGAATGGATGGAAGGCAAAGAACTCCCCGGAGTTGTAGTTTTGAAAAAATAGTTTTCTGAACTAAGTAAAAACAGGCTTTTCTTAAATGAAAAGCCTGTTTTTTTATTACCTTTATTAAGGAAAAATCAAGTATTTGACGCTAAAATAAGCCACAATGAATAATTTCCTTTTATTTTAGACAAAAATATTGTATAATTAATCTATAAAGAAAGGTTTCGGGAGTTAAAGCCATGGCAGAAGAAAATAACGAAAAAAGCTTTTATCCGTTCAAGATTAAAATAAATGAGGCAAATCGTAACGAAAAAATAGAAAGTCTTAAGGCTAAATATCCTCTTGCAAAAATACTTGAGGTTTTATCTTTGGATACAGATGAAGACGATGAAATTGCTTTAGAAAATAAGCTAAGACAAGCAATTGACAGAGAGTTACTGGCCTATGAAAATGCAATCAGCAATGATGAGCATAATAAAGCCAAAACCTATGCCGACGAATCTGGTGCAAACAAGGATATTAAAGAATTTTTCGAAACTTACGATGATTATACAAAAAATCACCAAGAAGATTACCTTGAATACACAACTATTAGAGATGAAGTAGCCGCCCAAGAAATTCCAGAAACCGAAAAAGAGGCCAAATTAAACGAGCTTAAAGATAAATACGCTGATGCGATTGATTCTGTTCACAGAGCATGTGAAAGTAAAGAAAAAGCAAATGGCTACATCGAAGATTTCAAAACCTTACAAGGTACACCTAAAAAGGTAGTTAAAAGTCTGTTGAGGTTTTATAATCAATGCAAAAAAGCAGGTAAAGAAGAAGATTTTAACAAAATTTACGATAATTTCATCTCTGAAAGACGAGGAGAATTTGCTCCAAGATATAAAGAAAGCAATCCCAAGGACAAAAATCAAAGCGAAGAAATAATCAATGAACATCATTTTAATCTTGATAGAGATGGTAGGGTTTGTTACTCCATTTTTAATTTGCAAGGCACCGGTCTAGATATTACTTGGCTTGATGGGAGTTTGGGGTTAGCCCGTTGCCAACCCAACCTTACGCAGCAACAAATAGACGCACTTGCCAAATATTGCTACAAAAATGAGATAGATGTTACCGACACGATGAAGCTTAATAATCTCCTTGTAACCGACAAAAAAGGTGATGAAATCGGCAAGGCCGGAGATGTATTACAACAAAAGATTACTGACTTGCGTAACGGAAATGAAGATAATACGCCATCAAAACTTGATGAGAATGAATTTTCCGATTTATTGGGAGAACCACTTCGAGTTGAAACAGATCCCACCAACTATATTGACAAAGAAAAAGATTTAACCGTTAAAAGCAGAGCAATAATCGGAGCCGTAAAAAACAGAATTCAAACTATCGGTTACCATGACCCATCTTTAACCAAGGTTAGAAAAGTATGGGGTTCGATAATTATCAGTGTATATAAAAATGAAAATGATTTGCTGAAGGACGGTGAGGTGGATAAGAACGGTATTCGCAATCATACTAAAGAATTTTCGGTTCGTATAAGGCCTACCAACCCGCCTAAAGTATATTTTTATATGGAACAAGGTAAAGAATTTAAATCGTCGCACGCCAGAGTGGTTTTGGACGCCATGTCGGCCTGTGGCTCGCGTTACTATGTAATTCCTGGCGGTAATGAAATTGGTGGTTCGGTATTAAATGCTTTTATGGAAGCTTCCGGTAAAAACCTGATGATACCGTTGTGCAAGAGGTCAAAAGACGCTCCGGGAATTTATCTTGAGTCTGATAATGTTGAAGCCATGCTCAAGGTTATTAAAGATGAAAACAAACAAGACAGCAACAAATTGTTGGATTTCCAGATTAGGCTGGTTCGAGAGTTAAAAGCTCAAGAACTTGGCCGGTGCAGTGAAAATCCCAATTATAAAACCAATTCCAAGCTGAGTGATAAAATAGATTCATTGGATAGAACAATTAAATATACCAAATTGCAGAATGGTCATATGACCGAGCTGAATAATTTTATTAACGCCGGACTTGCCGGTGTTTACGGGCAAAAGTGGGATGAAGTTGACCGAGCTGCAGCTTTGGTCGCGTTGAAATACATTACCGAAGATATAGGCAAGGGTAAGCTCTTAGGTAAAGGATATGATCCATTAGATAAAGAAGGCAAAAATGTCGAGAATATGAAAAAGGCTCTGGTTTTCTATATGACTGCCGAAAAGCCCAAAATCGTTGCCGATATTCATGAGCAAATCAGATCATCAGCAGATGAAAAAGATTCTAAAATTAATAACGCGGTTAAGGATATATGTTCAAAACGAGAAAAGGATACTTTAACTGGCTATTTTGACGGCACTCTTAAAAACACTCTTGGTGTCGAAGGTGTAAAGCCGATTATTAATAGTGCTACCGAGAAATATAAACCCGAGAAATATATGGAAATGGCCAATGGTTTGGACGAAGATGATTCTACGATAAATCGCAGAGTACGCGAACTCTATACCAAAGGTAAGGAAAAAGAATTGCAACCGCCGGCACTGCCTAATCCGGAGTTGCGTGAATTTGCTAAAGATTGTAAAGAATTTTTCAAAGAAGTCAAAAAGCAAAGCAAGGATAATAATGCTAAGAAAATGGTATTTGACGAATGGCGTCGCCGCAGAGACCGCGGAGCCGATTAACAACAAAAAACTCCGGATATTTATCCGGAGTTTTTTGTTGTATATACCAGATTAGCATGGTTTGATATTCCATATCCGCTCGGCGTATTCTTCAATCGAGCGATCGGAAGAAAACTTACCGATACGAGCCACATTGAGCAAAGCTTTTTTACACCACAAATCTTTATCCAAGAAGTCTTTTTCGGCTTCTTCCATCTTCTTGTCAAAAGCTTCCAAGTCGGCCAAAACCATGTAGTAGTCACGGTTAACCAACTCTTCAAAAATCGGCTTGAACAGCAAGACATAATCTTTTTCGCAGAACATGGTTGAGTTCACCGCATTGAGAATTCTCTTAACATAGCTGTTCTTTTCGTAGATTTCTCTGGGGTTATAATTCTTGCGTTTGGACTGAACCTCTTGCTCGGTCAAGCCAAACAAATAGAAATTATCTTCCCCGACTTCCTGCCTGATTTCGATATTGGCACCATCCAAAGTACCCAGAGTTAAAGCTCCGTTTAAGGCAAATTTCATATTGCCGGTACCCGAAGCCTCAAAACCGGCGGTAGAAGACTGAATACTCAAATCGGCAGCCGGAATAAGTACTTCGGCCAACGAAACTTTATAGTCCGGCAAGAATACGACCTTGAGCAAATCATTTACTTTGGGGTCGTTATTAACCACATCAGCCACATTATTAATCAGCTTAATGATTAATTTAGCAAAGTTGTAAGAGGGGGCGGCTTTTCCGGCAAAGATATATGTTTTAGGAGTTGCCGGACGTTTATTATCTTTGATAATATCAAGATAGTCGCCGATAACCTGTAAAATTGTCATCAACTGACGTTTATACTCATGGATTCTCTTGGCGTGAACCACAAACATACTTTCCGGATTAACCAAGATACCGCTGGCCTTATGGATAATCTTGGTTAATTTCTGTTTATTGGCCAATTTAACTTCGCCGAAGGCTTTAACAAATTTCTTATCGTCTACAAAATCTTCCAAGCCTTTCAATTCTTCCAAGTGGACAATCCAGCCGTCTCCGATTTTAGAGGTAATAAGATTAGCCAAACCGGTATTGGCGTGCAACAACCATCTTCTCGGAGTAATACCATTGGTAACATTGGTAAATTTCTCCGGCCACAATTCATAAAATTCGGGAACCAGTTTGGTTTTAATCAGGTTGGAGTGAATTTCGGCCACCCCGTTGACCGAGAACGAGCCGACGATTGAAAGGTTGGCCATACGAATAATTTGATTATCCCCCACACCGGATACTATTGATACTTTGCTTAATTTAGCTTCGTTTTCGCCGAATTTGGAGCGAGCAAACTCCATGAATCTGCGGTTAATTTCGTAGATGATTTGCAAGTGTCTGGGCAGCATTCTGCCGATTATTCTGGCCGGCCAAGTTTCCAGAGCTTCGGGCAGTAAGGTGTGGTTGGTATAAGCAAAACACTTGCTAGTAATTTCCCATGCATCATCCCATTCTTGACCGTAAACATCAATTAACAAACGCATCAGTTCGGCGATGGCGATTGCCGGATGGGTATCATTTAATTGAATAACCACTTTCTCCGGCATTTGTTTAAAGTCATCACTCTTTTCAAGGAAACGGCGAACGATATCCTGAATTGCACAAGAAACAAAGAAATATTGCTGTTTCAAACGCAGTTCTTTTCCCGATTCTACGGCGTCCGAAGGATACAAAACCTTAGAGATGGTTTCGGTTTCGATTTTTTCTTTCATTGCCTCGATGTAACCGCCCTCGTTGAATATATTAATATCCAATTCGTCGTCGGTTTTGGCGGAGAAAAGCCTTAAGTAGTTAACCGATTTGCTGTTGTATCCGACGATCGGAAAATCAAACGGCACGCCGTAAATGGTTTTGGTATTCATCCACAAGAAGTCTTTTGAACCATCGGGATTATCCAAAACTTCAACATTTCCATAGATTGGAATTTTGACGATACGATCATTTCTTACGAATTGCCAGGGTGAATTTTCACCTTTCCAGGTATCGGCTTGTTCAACCTGATAACCGTTTTCAAATTTTTGTTTAAACAATCCGAACTGATAGTTTATACCATATCCGAAACCGGCGATACCGAGAGAAGCCATTGAATCGAGGTAGCAGGCGGCCAATCTTCCCAAACCGCCGTTACCCAAAGCCGGATCGTATTCGGCATCAAGAATTTCTTCCAGGCTCATATCCGGGAACCCTTCGATTTTTATACTTTTGATAATATCAAAGAGGCCAAGGGAATGCAGATTATTAGCGAGCAGTCTGCCGATCAAATATTCGATTGACAGGTAGTAAACTCTTTTGGAGTTGCACTTATTATATCTGGCAATGGTTTGATACATTTTATCCATGGCAAATTCACGTACGGCCAAAGAAATAGCTTCCAGAGCTTCATCTTTGGTAATCTCGCAAACGCGTTTACCGATAAAATATTGAATATAATGCTCAATCGAAAATTTTAATCTGGCTTTATCAATTTCATTAATGATTACTGACTTTTTGTTCACTTGACCTTCTCCTCAAAGCTTAAATACTCAATTATCCCAAGGCTAACAATAATTGTTTGAGATATAGTTAATATTTTGCATTTGATACCTACATTTTAAAAAAATTTATAAAAATTTTAATAAATATTTGTAATTTTGAAACAAATGATGTAATCTCCTAACCAAGTTTTTAAAGCAGGATGAAATAAGGAAAAAATAATGAGAATTAAGTTATTAAGCAGTCTTTTATTAGGCACATCTTTGTGTATATGTTCTTCGGCTCGGGCAGAGGACATTTTTACGGTTTTGAGCCAAACCTATGATTCTAACCCTACATTGCAAGCCGAAAGAGCCTATTTGCGTTCGGTAGACGAGAATGTGGCTTTGGCTAAGTCGGAATATCGTCCGGTACTAAGCTTAAACGGTTCTTATAATGACGGCGACAATGATGTTAAAAAAGGTGTCGGCACTGATGGCAGCTACAACAGCTTAGGCGGTTCGGCCAATATCAGTCAACCGGTATTTAGCGGATTTTCGACCGTAAACTCGGTTAAAGCCGCCGACAGAACCGTAAAAGCAGCTCAAAATGCATTATCCAATGTTGAGCAAAGTGTTTTATTGCAGGCAGGCACGGCATATTTGGATGTTTTGCAAAATCAGGCTATTGTAGATTTGCAAAAAAATAACGAAGAGTTATTGAAAAAGAAACTTGATGAAACCTTGGAAAGATTCAAGGTCGGCGAGGTTACTCGTACCGATGTCTCGCAAGCCCGAGCTCGTCATTCACAAGCCATCGCCGACAGAATAGCTTCCGAGGGAACCCTGCAATCATCAATCGCAACTTACATCAAAATAATCGGCAGCGAACCGGATAAGTTGTCAGAACCGACCAAGATAAAAGAATTCTTACCCAAGAGTTATGATGAGGCTTTGGAAATAGCCCGTAAGAACAGCTATAGTATCAAACAAGCCAATAATAACTATGCGGCTAGAGGATACGAAGTATATGCCAACACCGGTGCATTATTTCCGGTAGTAAGTCTTGACGGTGCGGTTGGCAGAAGTAAATCCGAACAAGGTGAGATAGATACTACGATTAATAATGCCGAATGGGGAGTTAATTTGACTGTTCCGCTTTATACTGGGGGTGCAACCAGGGCCAAGATTCGCCAAAGCAAATACTTAAAGTGGCAAGCTCAGGAGAGTGTTTTGGAGACCAAGCGAGCAGTAAAGTCTTCGGTTCAAAGTAACTGGGAAACCATGATGTCCAATGAATCGCAATTAAAAGCCATTGAAGCCCAAATCAAAGCTAATGCCATAGCTCTGGACGGCGTACAAAAAGAAGAGGCTTTGGGTAACCGTACCATTTTGGATGTTTTGGATGCTTATCAAGAATTACTCAATTCTAAAGTTAACGATGTTAAGGCTCGTCGTACCTACTATGTATCGGCAATGAATCTATTGGCAACCATGGGAAAATTAACAGCCAAAGATCTTAAGCTTAATGTCGAATTATACGACGCCAACGCTTATTATCAAGAAACCAAAGATAAATGGTTTGCTTTGGATTAGTGATAAAGCTCTTGCCAAAAAATTTTTTTTAACTAACATAGGTTTATAAAAATAAATTATAAGAATGGAAGTTTTCGTATATGGCGGCAGAAGAAAATAACAATGAAATGGCTATGGAAGATATCTTGTCTTCCATAAAGGGAATATTGGAAGAAGATGAGCAGGGAAAGTCCGCGGCAACTGCTGCGGAGGCACCAGTGTCAGATGATGTTGTAGCCGATGTCTTGAATTCTTCCGGCGATATAGATGATATATTGGAGCTTTCTCCGGCGATGCGGGTAAAAGATGTTTCCTCCGAAGCCGATTCTTTACCTTTGTCATTGTCGGAGGCCATAAGCGATGATACCGCCACGGAAACCTCAACTTCTGCCGATGACACTACGAACGTACTTGATATTGGGGTCGAGGCCACGGATACAGATTCTTTTTTCGGAGGAGAGATTATGCATTCGTCGGAAGATACAGCCGAGCTTCCGGACTATGTTGCCGAAACAATAGATAATGAGGAGACGGTTTCGCCCTTTTCTCAAGCGGATGATGAGTTATCTGCTTTATCTACAACCGAAGAGGTGCCCTCAACCGCAGAAGAATATACCTCATCACAAGATTATTCTTATAATGATCAAGAGATTGAACCCGAGATTACCGAAGAAAGCATCGTCGAGCAATCAACTGATGGTGGTTCGGAGTTAGCGGTTGATACCTCCGAAGCGGCCGTAGATGCCTCAGCCAACATAATCAGCAACTTTGCCAAAATGTTTTCCCGAGAGGAAGAAAAAGTTTCTGCATTGCCAGAAGATGTTGCTCCGGTAATTTCAGCCGGAAGAGTGGATAAAACTTTAGAAGATTTGGTTGTTGAGTCTATCACCAGAGCGATTGGCAACGAGATAAGCAGACAATGGAATAACGGAGTCGATTTTAAAGAGTTTGCCGAAAAAGCTGTTGTTGAAGAAACCAAAAAATGGCTCAATAACAATTTGCCGCAGATGGTTGAAAAAATTGTTAAACAAGAAATTGAACGAGTGATGGCAAAGGTTGGTTCAAGATAGGCTTAGAGCAAGGACCGACCTCAAACATTTGTGCCCCCAAAACAAAAATTTTGAGGGCATTTTGTTCGTATTTAGCCACAACAAAATTAGGAAAATAAAATGCTTGATAAAACATATAATCCAAAAGATTTTGAAGAAAAAATTTATGAAAACTGGGAAACCGACGGCGATTTTAAGCCGGATATGAAATCTGACAAAGAGGCTTTTTGTATAGTATTACCGCCGCCGAATGTTACCGGTGTTTTGCACATGGGACACGCTCTCAACGATACTTTGCAAGACATATTAATCCGCTACAATCGTATGTTGGGCAAAAAAGTTTTGTGGCAGCCGGGAACCGATCATGCCGGTATCGCCACCCAAATGGTAGTTGAACGCAATTTGGCCAAAGAAGGTATTTCCCGTCGCGATTTTGGTCGAGAAAAATTTATCGAAACGGTATGGAAGTGGAAGGAGCAATCCGGCGGTACCATTTGTAAACAGCTCAGAAGACTTGGTGCTTCTTGCGATTGGTCAAGAGAACGTTTCACCATGGACGAAGGTTTGTCGGCCGCAGTTCGCAAAATTTTTGTAAAGCTTTACAAAGACGGTTTGATATATAAGGCCAAAAAGTTGGTTAACTGGGATTCCAAATTTATGACCGCCGTTTCCGATTTGGAGGTTATTCAAAAAGAAACCGTTGGTAAAATGTATTACTACAAATATCCGATAGCCGGAGAAGAGGGCGAATACATCCATATTGCTACCACCAGACCGGAGACCATGTTTGGCGACACGGCAGTTGCCGTTTCTAAGGATAACGAGAAATTAAAACATCTGATTGGTAAAAAAGCGATATTGCCGATAATAAATCGCGAGATTCCGATTATTGCCGATGAGCACGCCGATCCCGAAAAAGGTACCGGTGCGGTTAAGATAACTCCTGCTCATGACTTTAACGACTTTGAGGTTGGCCGTCGTCATAATTTGCCTTTGGTTAATATCCTAAATCCTGATGCAACCTTAAACGAAAATACACCTTTCGCCGGGCTTGATACTCAAACCGCCCGCCAAAAGACTATCGAAAAGATGGAAGAATTAGGTTTAATGGAAAAAATCGAAGATCACCCTATGGTTATACCCTATGGTGATCGTTCCGGAGTTGTAATTGAACCCTTGATGACCGACCAATGGTTTGTTGATGCTCCGATACTGGCCAAAGAAGCCATCAGAGCAGTTGAGGATGGAGAGACCAAATTCGTTCCGCAGTCTTATGAAAAAACCTATTTTGAATGGATGCGAAACATTCAACCCTGGTGCATATCGCGTCAACTATGGTGGGGACATCAGATGCCGATATGGTATGCCGAAGACGGCACTATCTTTTGCGAAGAAACCGAAGCAGAGGCTCAGGCTGCAGCCGATAAACAATTTGGCCGCCATGTAAACCTAACTCGCGAAACCGATGTCTTGGATACTTGGTTCTCATCAGGATTGTGGGCTTTCTCCACCTTGGGCTGGCCGGATGAAAATAGCGATTACTTAAAAACATTTTATCCTACCTCGGTTTTGGTTACGGCATTTGATATTATTTTCTTCTGGGTTGCTCGTATGATGATGATGAGTATGTATGGCATGAAGAAGATTCCGTTCAAAACCATTTACATGCACGGTCTGGTTCGCGATGAAAAAGGCCAAAAGATGTCAAAATCAAAAGGCAACACGGTTGACCCGATGGAAACCATAGAAAAGTACGGAGCCGATGCTTTACGCTTCTTTATGGCCGCCATGGAAACCCAAGGTCGTGACATTAATATGAACGAAAACCGTATTGCCGGTTACAGAAATTTTGCCACCAAGCTGTGGAATGCCGCTCGTTTTGGTGAAATGAACGAAGCCAAACCGGTTAAAAATTTCAACATAAGCGAAGTTAAGTTGGCAATCAACAAGTGGATTATTGCCAAAGCCCAAGAGGCAACTTTAGAGGTTTCAAAAAATATCGAAGCATTTCGTTTTTCCGATGCCGCCAATGGTGTTTACCAATTTGTATGGGGAACATTCTGCGACTGGTATATAGAGATGATAAAACCGATTCTCTATGGCGAAGACGAGGTTGCCAAACAAGAAACCAGAGCTTCTTTTGCTTGGGTTTTAGATAGAATTTTGGTAATTTTACACCCGTTCATGCCGTTTGTTACCACGCAATTATGGGATAATTTGGCTTCAAGAGATGTTAAATTAATTCATCATCCATGGCCGCAAAATGAAGTTATTGATAACCAATCGGCACAGGCTTTGGATATGGTTATTGATATAATATCATCGATTCGTTCTTTACGTGCCGAGATGAATTTGCCGGCCGGAGCCAAATTGAAAGCATATGTTAAAGATGCTTCAGAAGCAGAGTTTTCACATATCAAAGATTTTGCTAATATTATTTGCTCGCTGGCCAGACTTGAGAGTATTGAAGCTCTGTCCGGTGCTGCGTCTTCGGATATGGTTCAAACCGTAAGCGGTAGCTTAACCATATTAATTCCGCTTAAAGGAGTTGTAGACTTTGCTGCCGAACGCGAAAGATTGCAAAAAGAATTGGCTCAGCTGGATAAAAACTTGGCCGGTTATGCAGCTAAGTTATCTAATGCAAGCTTTGTTGAACGAGCACCGGCCAAAGTTGTTGAAGAAGAAAAACGTCGCCAAAGCGAAGCTTTAGCCAACAAAGAAAAGGTTGAATCGGCATTGGCTCGCATCGCCAATCTTTAATTAAGAAGAAGCCTCTCATGTGAGAGGCTTTTTTCTTATTTCTTTTCCTTGGCTTTGGTGATTTCCAATCCGCCGTTAAGCACGATTACTTCAGCCGTGTCATTATCGCTGATATCACCGTTTAGGATTTTGATAGCCAATTTATTTTCAATATTGTTTTTCAAAAGCCTTTTAAGCGGTCTGGCACCATACACTGCGTCATATCCGTTATTAACGATCCAGACAAAAGCACTGTCATGAACCTTAAGCTTGATATTTCGCGGGCTTAGACGTTTTTCGATATTGGCAATTTGGATCTGAGCAATATCCTTAATATTGTTTTTATCAAGCCTGTGGAACAGAGTAATTTCATCAATACGATTGATGAATTCCGGACGGAACGAGGCTTTAACAATATCCATAACCTGAGCTCTGATTTTTTTGCCGTCGTCGGCTCCGGTGGCATTGCTCAAGATTTCCGAACCTAAGTTTGAAGTCATGATGATAAGGGTATTTTTGAAGTCAACCGTTCTGCCCTTACCGTCGGTCAAACGACCATCATCAAGCACTTGTAATAAGATGTTAAAGACATCGGGGTGAGCTTTTTCAATCTCATCAAACAAGATTACCTGATAAGGTCTGCGTCTGACCGCTTCGGTCAAAAAACCGCCTTCTTCGTATCCGACATATCCCGGAGGAGACCCGATAAGACGAGCCACCGAATGCTTTTCCATATATTCCGACATATCAACTCTTAAAATAGCGTGCTCGTCGTTAAACAGAAATTCGGCAACGGCTTTGCTCAATTCGGTTTTACCCACACCGGTAGGTCCTAAGAACAGAAAAGAACCAATGGGTTGTGCGGCATCGGATATACCGGCACGCGAACGACGAATTGCGTTAGCCACGGCCGAGATAGCTTCTTTTTGTCCGATGACTCGTTTGCCCAAAAATTCTTCCATGTGCAAAAGTTTTTCTTTTTCACTCGAAAGCATTTTATCAACCGGGATTCCGGTTCTTTTTGAAACCACATGAGCAATATCTTCTTCGGTAACGGTTTCGGTAAAACCGTTGTGTTTGGCTTCAACTTTGCTTTCGGCATCGCTGATTTGTTTTTCGAGTTGTGGAATAATGCTGTATTGCAGCTCGCCGGCACGGTTGAGATTACCGTCGCGTTTGGCAATTTCCACTTCGATTCTGGCCTTATCCAATTTGTCTTTTAATACGGTGAAGTCAGCCAAACCTTTCTTATCTTCTCGCCATTTGTCTTCCAATCCTTTGGCTTTTTTCTCCAAATTTTCGATTTCGGAATCAATAATTTCCAATCTTTCCTTGGAGCGAACATCGGTTTCGCGTTTTAGACCTTCGCGTTCGATTTTAAGCTGTAAGATTCGACGATCAAGTTCGTCCAATTCCTCAGGTTTTGAATCGATAGCCATACGCAATGCACTGGCGGCTTCATCCATCAAATCGATAGCTTTATCGGGCAAGAAACGATCCGAGATATAGCGGTTTGAAAGGGAAGCTGCAGCAATTAAAGCGGCATCGGAAATTCTGACCCCATGGTGTAATTCAAATTTTTCTTTAATACCACGCAAGATTGAAACGGTATCTTCAACTGTTGGTTCGGCAACATAAATCTCTTGGAAACGACGAGCCAAAGCGGCATCTTTTTCCACATACTTTTTGTATTCATTAAGAGTTGTTGCACCCATGCAGTGCAATTCACCGCGAGCCAAAGCCGGTTTTAAGAGGTTTGAAGCATCCATAGCTCCTTCGGTAGCACCGGCACCGACCAGGGTGTGCATTTCATCAATGAACAAGATTATCTCGCCTTCCGAGGCCTCAATATCTTTTAATACGGCTTTTAGTCTTTCTTCAAATTCACCGCGGAATTTTGCACCGGCGATTAATGCACCCAAATCAAGAGCCAGCAGACGTTTGTTCATCAAGCTTTCCGGTACATCGTTGTTAACAATACGAATGGCCAAACCTTCGACGATGGCGGTTTTTCCGACACCTGGTTCGCCGATAAGTACCGGATTATTTTTGGTGCGGCGTGACAACACCTGGACGGCACGTCTGATTTCCTGTTCACGACCGATAACCGGATCAAGTTTTCCTTCCTTAGCTTTTGCGGTTATATCAATGGTAAATTTTTTCAAGGCCTCAAAATTATCTTCACTGGTTTCGGAATCAGCCAAACGGCCTTTACGATAATCATTGATTGCTTGGTTCAACCTGGTTGCATCGACACCGGAAGTTTTCAAAATATTATAAGCCGTATTTCCGGCCGTAGTACTTAGGGCCTGCAATAGTCGCTCAATAGTGACAAATCTATCATTTGCCATATCGGCCAATTTTTCAGCCTCCATCATAACGGCGGTGAATTCCTGATTCATCAAAGTCTGGACATTTCCGCCGGCAACTTTAGGCAGTTTTTCAAATTCGGTTTCGGTTCGATCTCTTATTTGAGAAATATCACCGCCCGATTTGGCGATCAGGCTTAAAATTAGCTCATATTTTCCGTTGAGTAAAACTTTCAGCAGATGCAACGGAGTTATATATTGGTTTTTGGCGGCGGCAGCCATATTAACCACAGCCTCAATAACCTCTTTTGATTTAGCGGTAAGTTTTTCAAAATCCATTATCCCAATCCTCCTGTGTACATACAATATAGGAACAGAGTAACAGGTAAATCAAGGGTTGCAAATTATTTTTTTATCAAATCTATTAAGATAATGTCAGATGGAGCAAAAAGCCGCATTGCCGGTCCCCAGGTTCCCGCCCCGCGAGAAACGATGAGCTTGACTTTATTTACATCATATTCACCGGCCAAATAACGATTAGCTTGTTTAACCAACATATGAAACGGATAAATTTGTCCGCCGTGGGTATGTCCGGATAAAACCAAATCAACCAAATCTACACTCAAACTATCGGTTATTATAGGGGTATGAGAAAGTAAGATTCTATAATCATTTTTCTTTGTAATAGCAAAGGTACGCCATAAATTAATTCTTTCATACATTGTATTCATATCCGGAATACCCGAGATGTAAATATTGGTGTTTCCGATAAACCTACCGCCGTTAAACAAGAACTCAAAATTGTTGTTTTCCAAGGTTCTTTTAGCATTGTAGATATTGTTATAAAATTCATGATTTCCCATTATGGCAAAAATACCGTACGGAGCACTTAATTCTTTTAAAGCCGCCATTTGTTCCTCAATCAAGACGACATTATCGTCAATAGTATCACCGGTCAACACAACCACATCGGGATTTAGATTGTTGGCCTCGCTGACAATAGTTTTTATTCTGTCGACGGCTGTTGCACGGTTAATATGCAAATCACTGATTTGGAGAATACGCAGGTTTTTATCTATTTTGCCGGAATATACGGCAATATTTTTCACTTCCGGCACTTTATAGCCTAGGTATAGAGCATAAGCGGTTGCCATAATAGCCAAGACAACAACTACGCAATTTGCTCGGTTGAGGTTTGCTAAATTGTTAGGGTCTACATGCCAGGTATTTTTGTTGGCCAGCTTACATAATCCGTAAATTATATACCATATGATGTCGCGTAGTATCAATAAAGCAAACAGAATAAAACAAAATCCGGTCAAGGAGTACAGAGAATGATATAAGGTTGTATATACTACATTGGGAATAGCCGGAACAAATTCTATAAGTTTAATAATAAGGGGTGCAAACCATCCGACAACGACAAGTGTGGCAATACTTATTTTATAGATTTTTTTTATGTCACTGTAACCGACCAAAGTTCTGATTGATATTATAGAGCAGGCGATTGCCACAATAACAAAAGCAAAAAAGAAAAACACTTTTTAAGGCTCCTATTCGTTTATGGTATTTTCTTTCGTATCTTCGGGAGTTTGATTTTCAGGTTTTATGGATTTTCTTTGTCTTTTTTGTTTTACTTCAATAACGGTGAAAGCCTTGCGAGAAGCTTTTGGTTTGGTTTCTACCAAAGAATCATTTACTTCCGATTTGTTTTGTTCGGACGATACCGACGGAGTAATTTCCTCAGAAATTACGGGTTGTTTTTGGAGTTCTGCATCGGCTGGTTTTATCTCGGCTTCTTGTGCTTCGTTTTCCTTAGGCTGGGCCGGATAACGCACATTTTTTCGCTCATTTATTTCGGTAACGATTTTCCGATAATGTTCGGCGTACTGGCGAAAAACCTCGGCTTCGACATAGTCGCCGTTGCTGTGAGCCTCTTTGGCGAGTTCATTATATTTTTTTATCAAATCGAGAGCGGTTCCGCTGCATTTTCCGGCCGGAGAAATACTGTCGAATTTATAATTGATTGAATATACCTGATTATTGTAATTATTGTTATTACGATATTTAATTTTTTTCATAAAGCATTTACCACACAAAACTAGAGCACCGTACAGATGCCGATTAATTAAAATAAAACTAAAGAGAAAATATCAAAAATGCCCACTAAAAACGGCATCTTTCAACAAGAGACATAATAATAAATGTTTTTATAAATGCAAACTATTTTTTCAAAATTATACAACGTTCCGTTCCGCTCAGATCACGCAAAACCTCAACCGAAGAAAGTTTTTGCTCATAAGCGATTTTTAAGATATCGTTTTTTTGGTTTTCCCCGATTTCAAAAATCAGAAAACCGCCGTCATTGAGCAGGTTTGCCGACAGTTTAATGATTTGCCTGTAATCTCTCAGACCGTCGTTCCCGCCGTCCAACGCGATTTTAGGGTCAAAGCATTTTACCTCATCGTCAAGAGTATCAATTTCTGCTGAAGGGATATAGGGAGGATTTGAGATAATGAGGTTATATTGCTCATTTAATTTGGCGGTAATATCGTTATCAAACCAACTTGCATTAATAAATTTAACCCTTTGAGTAACACCGAGGTTGACAGCATTTGCTCTGGCGACGGCCAAAGCTTTGTTTGATATATCTATTCCGGTAGCGGTAAGGTTAGGATTATCGGCCAATAAAGACAGGATAATACATCCGGATCCTACACCAAGTTCTAAAATATTATCAATATTTTCACGGGCGATAAGAGCGGAAGTCACCTCGACTAAAATTTCTGTATCTGGTCTTGGCGAAAGCACATCTTCATTAACGACAAACTCGTATTTATAAAAACCTTTATGTCCGATGATTTTATCAGTCGGACAATGCTCAATTCGCTTTTTTAACAAAGACTCAAACTGTTCAATCTGGAGACTGTTGAGTTCGCATTTGGCAAAATATACTTCGGATGCTTCCATGTTCAGAACATGAGCCAACAGCATTCGCAAATCCAGAGAAGTAATGTCCGGGGCAATATTTTTTATCTTTTTTAACTTCGTTTCTAAAAAATCTTGAGTACGCAAAGTTCAAATCTCCAGGCAAAAAAATACGCCGTATGTACGGCGAAAAATGAGATAATTGATTTTATAAAGAATTGGCCTCGCCGTAGCGATGACGCAACAAAAAGTTTTCGCTCACATCATTGGCCGATTCATCCCCTTGTATTTTTTTGATTCTGTCTTTCATTCTTTTTGTAAAGGAAGCGACATCAAGTTTCAGCATTTTTTTATCTTCTGCCGACAAAGGGGTATAAACATTAGATTCGGTCAAATTTTTCATTTTTTAAATCCTTTTCTGAGTAACGCTTCATTATATCATTTTTTAACGCTGATTGCAAGCAAAACCATATTTTGCAATTTTTTGAAAGCGGCGGTTTCGATTTGGCGAACGCGCTCTCTGCTGATACCGAATTTTTCCGCCACTTCACTAAGAGTTTTAGGCTCTTCGGTCAGCATTCTGTTTTTGATAATATATTGCTCGCGTTCGTTAAGTTTGGCCAAGCAATCGCGAAGGACGGCGTTTTTGTAGGCGGCCTCTTGTTTTCCGGCTAATCTTTCTTCAATATTTTGAGTTTTATCGACCACAAAATCAATTCGTTCGGCTTCATCTTCGTTACCGGCCACAACTTCATTAAGAGAGCTGTCACCGCCAAGACGCATATTCATTTCCTTCACATCGCTTTCATCGACAACCAATTCTTTGGCAATTTGTGATATTTGTTGCGGGGCCAACTCTTTATTATCGTATATACCCAATCTGGCTTTTATTTTTCGTAAATTGTAGAACAATCTTTTTTGAGCGGCACTGGTTCCGATTTTCACCAATGACCACGAACGCAGGATATAGTCATTGATTGCTGCTTTAATCCACCATATTGCATAGGTTGCCAGACGAACTTTTTTTGAAAGGTCAAACTTTTTTACGGCCTGCATCAAACCGAGGTTTGCTTCGGAAATGATATCAGACAGCGGTAAACCGTAGCGACGATAGGTAAGAGCTATTTTAGCGGCCAGTCGCAAGTGAGAAGTAACCAATATTTGAGCAGCTTGAGGATTGCGGTTTTGCTGCAAATCATTAACCAAAGCAACTTCTTGTTCTTCGGTCAGGACAGGAAAGGTTTTAATTTTCTCCAGATATGCCTCCAGCGAATTGTCATTGACGACCGCCGGCAGGTTATTTTTTCTTACAACCAGTTGATGATTGTCACTCATCTATTATCAATTCTCCGCATAAAAAACATTAACCATATTCTCGCAAGCGAGCTACCATAATATCGCAAAAAAACGCAAAATGCAATATTAATCATCACTAAATACAAAATCCGGCAATTTCCGATTATTACTGATAACCGAGACCCAAATTTGCCCCTGCAAATTGTAGACAATGACATAAATGGTATCTTTTATTTCCGGACTTTGGCTGCGACAGGCTTTGATTTCGCTTTCGGTTATCCGGTCGTTGATTTTCAGCTCTATGACTTTTGCCGCGGCCGGACGATACTTTTGCGGTGATAATTCATCAATATTAATTTCTCTAAAATCGGTAATATTTTTAAGCAGTAAGTCAAATTTTCTTTTTTCAATTATATTGGGATTATTTTGACCCACAACCGGAGCAATATGTTGCTTTACCGCATTCAATAAATCAGGGTTGTTACATTCGGGTAAAGAGCTTTTAGGCAAATTTTTAAGGGAAGCAGGGGCGGAAGTGTTGTCGATTACCATAATTGGCTCGTTCAAAGGATAACCGAAAACGTTGGTTTCGATCTCTTCGGATCCGTAACAGGTTGCGGCGGCAAACACTCCCACCATGACCGAAAACAAAATTTTCTGCATACTTCCCATATTTATCCTAAAAGCTGATGGATTTTGGTGTTCTGGGGAAAGGAATTACATCTCTGATGTTGCCGATTCCGGTAATTAACATCATCATTCTTTCAAACCCCAGTCCGAAACCGGCGTGCGGTACCGAACCGTATCTTCTGGAATCAAGATACCATTCATAGTCAGCCTCGGTCATTCCCATTTCTTCGATTTTTTTGATAAGTACATCAAGTCGTTCCTCGCGTTGAGACCCCCCGATAAGCTCTCCGATTCCCGGTACCAGGACATCCATGGCGGCGACGGTACGGTTATCATCATTAAGCCGCATATAGAAGGCTTTAATTTCTTTGGGGTAGTCCCGCACGATAACCGGTCGCTTGAAATGCACCTCGGCCAGATAACGTTCGTGTTCGGTCTGCATATCAATACCGAATTCCGGTTTGTATTCAAATTGATGACCGGAAGCTTTCATAATTTCGATTGCCTCGGCGTAGGTAATTCTGGCAAAATCATTTTCAAGAATATTGTTAAGTTTGTTTAAAAGACCCGGTTCGACGAATTTATCAAACAATTCCAAATCTTCGGCACAAGTATCCATTACATATCTAATGCAGAATTTGACCATATCTTCGGCCAAATCCATATCATCATGAATATCGGCAAAAGCCATTTCCGGCTCAATCATCCAAAACTCGGCGGCATGGCGGGTAGTATTGGAATTTTCGGCTCTGAAGGTTGGACCGAAGGTATAAATGTCACCCAAAGCACAGGCATACATTTCACCGTTAAGTTGTCCCGAAACGGTAAGACGAGCTTCTTTTCCGAAAAAGTCTTGCGAATAATCTATCTTGCCGTCCGGTGTACGCGGAGGGTTATTAATATCCAAGGTTGTTACCTGAAACATTTCGCCGGCACCCTCGCAGTCCGAACCGGTAATAATCGGAGTATGCACATAACGAAAACCGCGTTCATTGAAGAATTTATGAATGGCATAAGAAAGCTCGGAACGAACCCTAAAGGCGGCACCGTATTTATTTGACCGCGGACGCAAATGAGCGATGGTGCGTAAGTACTCATCGGTATGTTTTTTCTTTTGCAAGGGATAATCCTCCGGTGCGATTGAGTAAATTTCAATGGCAACGGCAACTATTTCAAATTTTTGGTTTCCGCCCTGCGACAAAACCATCTCACCTTTCACGGCAAGGGAAGAACCGGTAGTTAATTTTTTGACTTCATCATAATTGCCGAGGCTGTTATGGGCAATCACCTGCATATTTTTGAGACATGAACCGTCATTAATTTCGATAAAAGAAAAATCTTTGGCATCGCGTCTGGTTTTGACCCAACCTTTAATCAAGACTTGTTCAATCGGCTTTTCCGATTTTAATAATTCGGCAATTTTGGTTCTTTTCAACATATTATTCTGTCCTTAAAACGATTTATTCTAAAATAACAAAACTCTCGTTAAGTTATTACATTTTTCTTTTAATGTCCAGCATTGACAAACATTATTCTACAGATTAAATTTAATGCAGATGAATTTTTTTTGATAAGGACGAAACGATGAAAAAGCTTTTGGGTATGATTTCGGCAACGGCGTTTTTGGCAGCCTGTGCCGCCAACATTAATTCCAATCATTATGAGACCTCGCAAGCCGGTACGGTCGGACAGGTTCAACCCTGTACGGTGGTAAGTGTTCGTCAGGTTAATGTCTCCACCTCGGACAGCTCTGCCGGAGCCGTAATCGGTGCCATCGGCGGCGGTGTTGCCGGTTCCACGATCGGACACGGTCGCGGCAGTGTTTTGGGAGCTTTGGGCGGAGCTGCCTTAGGCGGAATTGCCGGTGATATGGCACAAGAGGGACTAACATCACAAGAAGGTGTTGAATATATTGTCAAGCTTGACAACGGCACCATGCGTACCATTACTCAGGGTACCGATGTTTATATGCAGCCCGGTCAGAAATGTTACTTGCTTTACGGTAAACAGTCGCGTATTATTCCGGCAAACTAGAAAGGCTAATCTAAAGGCACCGTCTTCAATCAAAGGCGGTGTTTTTTTATTAGGTTAAGGAAAAATTAAACAGATGGTGCTAGTGTTTATGGCAACTAAGAATTGTGCAAAGGAAAGAACGATGTCCATTGAAAAGGTTTTGGTAGAAGATTTTGAATTTTTGGTTGACGGCGAAGACATTGCCATAGCCATTGACCTGGATGAGGGAATGATAACCAGTGCCGAATTGAGCTACGATGGCAGAAATTGTGCTGTTTTGGTTCGCAACAATAACAAAGCTTTTATGCTCACCAATATATTTCCTGGGATAAGAGAAAAATTAAACAGCCTGGACGATATTCTCATACTGGAAAGACGCGGTCCCAATCATGAGATAATGAACGCCTACACGGTAGAAATAAACCATGTTAAAGAGATACCATATCCCGATAATTTTGAAGAAGAAGCGGTTGAATTGTTTGAAGATTTGAGGTCTGAGATTGGCGATGAAGAACTGGTCGAATTGCTCAAATCTTTAGCCAAAGAATATGAAAAAGCGGCGGTCGTTTAGTCGATTACATAAAAAATGCGGTGTTAAATTACACCGCATTTTTTATTATCTAATCAATTCCGGTCAATTTATGAGCAAGCTCAACTTCACTTGAGGTTTGGTTAATAAGGGCAATCAGTTCGACGTCATCTTTTTTGGTTATTGCCGCCAAAGAGCTGATATATTCGCCGCTGGTGTTTTTTGCTGCCTCCATTTTCATCTCGTCAAAGCCAAACAACGCAAATCGTCTGATTTTAGGTGCAAGGCCGTTATCTAAAGATGCGTTTTGTCTTGAAAGTTTTTCCATATCAATATAGACATTGTTGCGTTTGTATTCCCACACTCCGCCAAAAGCCAAATCGGTAGTCCAGCTGGTTAAAAATGTCAGGTTCAAAACCGCCATTTTATTAAAGTTTGATCGCAAAGTAATTTGCTGATTTCTAAAACCTTTTTTCTTAGCCACAATATCCAAATCACTTATACTGCGGTCAACCTCATAGGTGCAAGGCGTTGAACAAGCTCTCACTCCGTCAATAAAAACTTCTACCCCTTTTTCGTTGCTGTCAAAATTAATTTCTTGTCCTGTTCCGCTGAAAATTGTGCCGCAAGCAGTAAGCATCAAACAAGAAAGTATCACCGTTTTCTTCATCTTTTTTATCCCTTAAAATTTTATTTTGTCATAAAAAAACCCGCTTTTAAAGGCGGGCGGATGTTCGAAAACCGTGTACCATCAGGACGGCTCGGCTTATTCGGCCGTAGCCTTATTCGCCGACATCCGCCCTAAGGCAGAAATCGGCACATTATTTTAAGTCGCAATGCCGCGACTAATGGTACAAAAAGGGTTTTCGACGCCCTTAAGTGTAAGAAAAATTTTTTCTTCCACACTCGGCTTCAGCCTAAAATCAAAACTCTCAAAAGTCAAAGAATATTTTTATCATCTTTCAAAAAAAGGAGCTTTGTTCAAGCTCCTTTTCTTTGATGATTTATTTTTTTGCATCAATTATCTTAATTGCCTCATCTAAGGTCGGCTCATGACCGGAAACCTCCTTAGGAATGGCATAGTTGGTTTTGCCGCATTTTAAATAAGGTCCGTATCTTCCCATCAATAATACAATTTCTTGCTTTTTAGTCGGGTGCATTCCCAAAGCTTTGCCGGTCGGTTTTTCCTTGGCACCCACCAAAAGCTCTTTGGCTCTTTCCAAAGTGATGTTAAAAATCGTGTCATTACCTCGCAAGGACACCGACTTGTTTCCGGATTTGATATATGGTCCGAATTTTCCCGAATTAAGCTCGATTCCTTCTCCCAGATTATACGGCATACTTAGTAGTCTTTGAGCCTGCTCCAAGGTAATTTCCTCAGGGGTAATGTTTTTCGGCAAAGCTGTTCGTTTGGGCTTTTCGGTTGTAGCGGTCTGATCTTCGCCGAGTTGGACATAAAAACCGTAAGGGCCTTTTTTAAGGTAGATATTTAGTCCGTTCAATTCACCCAAAATTTTATCGGATACTTCCTTGGGTTTTGCATTGTCAGCCGCTTCTTCATCGGAAGTATCAACCAAAGGCTTGGTATATTTGCATTCCGGATAATTCGAGCAACCGATAAAAGCTCCGAACTTACCCAGTTTAATACTTAATCTGCCGGTTTTACATTCCGGACAAACTCTTGGGTCTGAGCCATCCTCACGCGGAGGGAATAAGTGATGTGACAAGACTTCATCAATTTTCTCAATAACTTCCGAAACTTGCAAAGGTTTAACGGCGTCAACATTTTTAATAAATTTGACCCAAAAGCCTTCCAGAAGCTTTTTCCATTGCATTTCACCGGCCGAAACATCATCTAAAAATTCTTCCATCTGGGCGGTAAAATCATATTCCACATATTTTTTGAAAAAGTTTTCCAAGAATACGGTAACGATACGACCGCGATCTTCGGGGATAAAACGCAATTTTTCCACTCTGACATATTTGCGTTCCTGTAATACGGCAATTATCGTGGCATAAGTCGACGGACGACCGATACCCAACTCCTCAAGCTTTTTAACCAAACTTGCCTCGGTAAATCTCGGTGGCGGAGCGGTGAAATGCTGCTCAGCGGTAATTTCGCCTTTGTCTAATCTTTCGCCTTGTTCCACATTGGGCAAAATGCGATTTTCATCATCTTCGTCGTTGTCGTCTTTCGATTCCTGATACAGTTTTAAGAAGCCGTCAAACGCAATAACCTGACCATTGGCTCTGAGCAAAATCTGTTTATCATCGGAAACGGCATCAATCACAACTCGGTCAAGAATTGCCGGATTCATCTGACAAGCTACCGTCCTTTTCCATATCAATTCATAGAGTTTGTGTTCATCGGCCGAGAGTTTGACTTCCATTTTCTTCGGCGTGTTCATTACATCTGACGGTCTGATTGCCTCGTGAGCTTCTTGGGCATTTTTAGATTTTGTTTTATATTCTTTGGGTTGCTTGGGTAAATAACTCTCGCCAAAATATTTAACAATCGCTTCTCGGCAGGCTTTAATTGCCTCTACCGAAAGATTTACGGCATCGGTACGCATATAGGTAATAAAACCGTCCTCATAAAGCTTCTGTGCGACCTGCATGGTTTTTTTGGCTGAGAACCTGAGCTTACGGGCAGCTTCTTGCTGTAAAGTCGAAGTGGTAAACGGCGGAGCCGGATAGCGATTTGCTTTTTTGCGTTCAATACCGGCAACGGCAAAATTTTGGGCTTCGATTTTGGCTTTGGCTTCCAAAGCTTTTGCTTCGGTATTGATGTCGAATTTCTCCAACTTTTTACCGTCGAGTTCAATCAAATGCGATTTAATCAAAGCTTTTTGGGAGGTAAATAATTCGGCATCAACGGTCCAATATTCCTCGGCTTTAAATTTCTCGATTTCGTTTTCACGATCGCAAATCAATCTCAAAGCCACCGATTGTACCCTGCCGGCCGAACGCGAACCCGGAAGTTTTCGCCACAATACCGGCGACAAGGTAAAGCCGACCAAATAATCGAGTGCTCGTCTGGCCATATAAGCCGACACTAAATTATCATCGATTTCTCTGGGGTTTTTAATAGCTTCGGTTACGGCATTTTTGGTAATTTCATGAAAGACCACGCGTTCGATTTTTTTGCCTTTAAGAGCCTTTTTGCTTTTTAACTCTTCCAACAAGTGCCAGGCGATTGCTTCTCCCTCTCTATCCGGGTCGGATGCGAGAATGAGGGTGTCGGCATTTTTAAGAGCTTTGATGATGTCGGCCAGATGTTTTTTCCCGCCCGAGCTTAATTCCCAAGTCATTTTAAAGTCATCATCGGGGTTAACCGAACCGTCTTTACTCGGAAGGTCGCGAATATGTCCGAAGCTTGCCAATACCTGATAATCTTTACCCAAATATTTATTTATTGTTTTGGCTTTAGCCGGAGATTCGACAACAACTAATTTCATTTTTTTCAACACCCGAATTATTTAACCAACGCGACCTTATTACCAGCCTGTCGTTCGACCAAGCCCAACATTTCCAATTCCAGAATTTGGGCAATTACGGTAGTCGTAGGTCTTTCCGACAGGCGGATGATTTCATCAATATCCGTACCGTCAACACTTATCAGGCTGAGCAGGTCTACCGATTCAAATTTTTGTTTGGTCAAGTTAGCATTTTTATTTTCAAAGACAAGAACTTTTTGCGTCGGTTGTTTTCTGTAAGGTTCAAACCAGTGTTTATTTTTATCGAGAAAAGATACCACATCCTGCACATTTTCAACTAATCTGGCCCCTGATTTTATCAAGTGGTTAACCCCTTGAGAACGGGCTTCACCGGGAGTTCCCGGCACCGCAAATATTCCCTTGTGCAATTTAGAAGCCCAGTTTGCTGTAATCAAAGAACCCGATTGCAATCCGGCTTCGACGACCAAAACGCCGCCGCTTAAAGCCGCAATGGTTCGATTCCTTCGAGGAAAATTCTGTGTAGAGACTTTGGTTCCCATCGGAAATTCGGAAATGACACAGCCGTTAACGATAATATTTTTATAAAGGTCACGGTTTTCGGCCGGATAAATAACATCAATTCCGGTTCCCAAAACGGCGATGGTGCTTCCGGTACCTTCTTTCGCCATCATAGCACCCATATGAGCCGATGCATCAATTCCTCTGGCCATACCCGAAATCACACACACATTATTTTCCGTCAAATCAAAGGCGAGCTTTGCCGCGGTTCTTCTTCCGTTAGCCGAAGCGGCACGGGCACCTACCATTGCTACTGATTTTTCATAGTTTAAGGCATCAAGGTTTCCTTTGACATAAATGATCGGCGGCGGATTATCCACCTGTTTGAGCATAAACGGATATTCATCGTCCAGATAAGTCAAAATATGGACTTTGAATTTTTTTGCCATTTCAATTTCTTCTTTAGCACGGCTCAGGCTCCACGGGCGATATTTTTCGGTTTTTTCGACCATGGCCAAAGTAGCCTCCAAAGAGCCGAAATTATTCACCATTCGATAAAAAGATGCCGGCCCGACATTTTGAGCGTTAATCAGTCTAAGACAAGTAGTTAATTCTTCTATTTTTGACAATTTATTTACCGTCCTTTTTCTTAAATGAAATTTTGCTTTCCTGTCCCTTGAATAATCTTGCAAAATTGGCATGGTGTCTTACCAAGACCAAGACTACCAGAGCGGTATAAAAAATGGTATAGATCGGCTGAGCATAAAAGAAAGTAATCACGGGAACGGCAAAAGCGGCAACTATTGCCGAAAGAGATGAATACTTAAAGGTAAAAGCCATCACGAGCCAAATGGCTAAAGCGGCGAGGGCAATCATTGGTTGGGTCACCAAGATAAAACCGAATGCCGAGGCAACACCTTTTCCGCCTTTAAATTTAAGCCAAATCGGAAAGTTATGTCCGATAATAGCCATAGATCCGGCAATCAAAGAAGCCAACACATTAAGGTAAGTAGCCAGACCGAAGACAATAACGGCTTCGGGTCTTACAAATTTATACGCCAACCAAGCGGCAACACCGGCTTTTGAGGCATCAAGGATAACGGTTAAAAGAGCTAACCACTTATTTCCGGTACGCAAAACATTTGTGGCACCGATATTACCGGAGCCGATTTTTCTGATATCGCCGTATCCGGCCAGCAAGCACAATACCAAACCAAAAGGAATTGAGCCGAGTAAATAACCGCCGATTCCGCAGATGGAAAGTTCAAAACCCAAAGACATATTAAATCTCCTACCAATTAAAAGCTATATATCTAATATTCCGAAACTTTTTATTTGGCAACCACGAATTTGCTTTTTCACAAAGTAAAAAGATTCATTATTTGGCAACTTTTTTATATTAGTTGTTAAGGATTGAAGAATTTTAATGACAAAACGATTCTTTCTGTTAATACTAAAAAAGAGTTAAATCATAGGGTGTATCAAAGATGAAGCCTATATATAAGAGAGTGTTGTTTAAGCTTTCCGGCGAAGGACTGATGGGGGATAAAAGCTTCGGTATGTCGCCGGAGGTTTTGCAGAATTTAGCCGGTCAGATTAAGTCAATACACAATTCGGGAGTTGATGTCTGCATAGTTGTCGGCGGCGGTAACATATTTCGCGGAGCCAAAGAGGCGGCTAAAGGAATGAACCGTACGGTTGCCGATCAGGTCGGTATGCTGGCGACTTTGATGAATGCACTGTGCTTGCAAAATGCTCTGGAAAATCGAGGAGTTGAGGTTAGGGTTTTGTCAGGCTTGGGAGTGCCGCAGGTTTGCGAAAATTATATGTATCGCAAGGCCTTGCGTCATTTAGAAAAAAAGAGAGTCATAATCTTTGCCGGAGGCACCGGTAATCCCTATTTTACCACCGACACCGGAGCGGTTTTGCGAGCTTCGGAAATGCAATGCGAAGCAGTTTTGAAAGCAACCCAGGTCGACGGCGTTTATACGGCCGATCCCCGAAAAGATAAAAATGCCAAAAGAGTAAAAGAAATTTCATATGACGAAGTTATTCAAAAACAGCTCGGAGTTATGGATTTAACGGCAGTTTCGCTGGCCAAAGAAAACAATATACCGATATTGGTATTTTGCCAGCATGAAGACAAATCTATGGAAAAAGTTATTCAAGGTAAAGGAACATTTACAATTATCAAAAACTAAAGAGGTATGTTATGTCAGATTTTTCTTTAATCAGAGAAGATACAAAGAACCGTATGGAAAAAACCATTGAATCGTTGAAGGCGGATTTTGGTTCTTTGCGTGCCGGCAGAGCACATATAAGCCTTTTGGACGGTATTATGGTTGAAGCTTACGGTTCAATGACCCCGTTATCGCAAGTCGGAACAATCTCGGTGCCCGACGCCAGAACTTTGTCGGTAAGTGTTTGGGACAGAGGATTGGCCAAGGCGGTCGAGAAAGCCATTATGGAATCCGATTTAGGCTTAAACCCATCATCTGACGGTCAGTTAATCAGGATTCCGATTCCGCCGTTGTCGGAAGAAAGACGTCGCGAATTGTCGAAGGTCGCCGGTAAATACGCCGAAGCATCAAAAGTCGCGATTCGTAATATTCGCCGAGACGCTTTGGACGAGGTTAAAAAATTGAAAAAAGATAACCTGATTTCGGAAGATGACGAAAAAAAATATGAAAATGAAGTTCAAAAACTAACCGATGATGCCACCAAAAAAATTGATGAATTGTTGGCACAAAAAGAAAAAGACATCCTTCAGGTCTAATTTCTAACTTAGGATTCGGAAGTGTCTGCTAAACTTAAACATATAGCTTTCATAATGGATGGTAACGGTCGTTGGGCAACCAAAAGAGGCTTGCCGCGTTCGGCCGGCCATAAAAAAGGTGCCGAAGTCTTACAAGAAATTGTCAAGACCGCAGCCGATATGGAAATCCCGTGTCTTACTTTCTATGCATTTTCTACCGAAAATTGGCACAGGGATAAAGCCGAAGTTGACTACCTGATGAATCTTTTGCGGCAGTATTTGCACTCGGAGCTCAAAGAGATAAAAGAACGCGGAGCTCGCATTCGTTTCATTGGTGAAAGGGATATGCTGGATTCCGATATCGTAGCACAAATGAATAACATAGAGGCAGAAACGGCAGCTAACGAAAAATTTACATTATGTATTGCCCTAAGTTATGGCTCCCGAGCCGAGATAGTTCATGCCGCCAAGATGATGGCGGCAAGTGTAGCCTCGGGAAAGATACAAATTTCCGACATCAACGAAAATACTTTTGCTTCGCAGCTTTATACGGCAGGTATTCCCGATCCTGATTTGGTAATAAGAACCAGCGGCGAACAAAGAATAAGTAATTATTTGCTGTGGCAGATTGCCTATAGTGAATTTTATTTTAGTAAAACTTTATGGCCCGATTTTTCGGCAAAAGAGTTTAAAGAGATTATAGATGACTTTAATACAAGGGAGAGACGATATGGAAAACTCTAAAGTAAAATCGTTTTTTATCAGGTTGCTGACAACCGTTATAATGGTTCCGGTGGTGGTAATGTTGGTTATGCATAGTTTTACTTCAATATACCTGCTGGCTCTGTTTGGTGCGGCTTTGCTGTCATGGGAATGGGCGAGTATGGTTCCCAATAAGAAACCGGCGTTTTATACGGCAACATATCTTTTTGTTGCAGCAACCGCCACGATTTTAGGTTCTTTGGAAGCATATATTATCAGCGGAGTGCTGGCTCTCTTGTTAGTATGGTTCAAAAGCAAAGGCGAAAAGCACCGCAAGCTGTTGTTGCTTGGTATTCCGTATATATCCATCGGCTTCTGGGCAGTTATAGAGATATATACTCTCTACGGTTATCAGGTTGTTTTATGGTTTTTGTTTATGGTCTGGGGTGTCGACATCGGAGGCTATGTATTTGGCAGCTTACTCAAAGGTCCCAAACTTGCTCCCAAAATTTCGCCTAATAAAACCTGGGCCGGTTTGTTCGGCGGTATGATCTTGGCAATGGCGGTAAGTTACGGCGTCTGCTGGTTTTTTGATGCCGCAGACTGGTCCAATGCCCAATATTATGTTTATATGTCGGCTATGTTAGCCATTATTGCTCAAGTCGGCGATTTAATTGAATCGGCAATCAAAAGACATTTGGGCTTAAAAGATTCCAGCAATATGATTCCTGGACACGGCGGTATTTTTGATCGTATTGACGGGTTGATTTTTGCGGCTCCGTTTACGGTTTTGTTGTTGCGTAATTTATTTTATTTTGTAAATTAAGGAGTTTCTGATGGATTGGCTTATTAACGCGGCTTATTATGTAATACCTTTCATCGTATTATTAGGGATACTGGTTTTTGTGCACGAGTTCGGTCATTATATAATAGCCAAACTTTGCGGCGTCAAAGTAGCCGAGTTTTCGATAGGTTTCGGCAAGCAGCTATGGGGTAAAAAAGATTCCTCCGGAACCTTATGGAAAATATCGGCTGTTCCTTTGGGCGGGTACTGCAAGTTCTTAGGTGATGAAGATGAAGCCTCGGCCGGTAGCAGTGCCTCAACCTTGAGCGAAGAAGACAAAAAGTATGCTTTTGCGTTTCAAAATCCATTCAAGAAATTAGCCATAGTTATTGGCGGTCCGGCATTTAATTACATTTTTGCCATTTTGGTTTTTGCCGGGATATTTTTTGCATTTGGCAAGATGGATTTTCCGCCGGTTGTCGGCGAGGTGATAAAGGGCAGTGCCGCCGATAAGGCCGGAATCTTGCCCCAAGATAAGATTTTGACGGTAGATGGCAGAAAAGTCAGTACCTTTCAAGAGTTTCGCCAAGAAATTGAGATGAGCACTACCGGTGTTGTCGATTTGACGATTATGCGTGACGGTAAAGAAAAAAAACTGAGCGTAAAGCTGGAAATGATACCGCTCAGTGTTGAGGCCAATCAGAATCAAAAACCGATGTTGGGCGTTACATCGGTTACCTCTGTTGAATTCAGTCCGGTAAAACTGAGCTTACCGCAAGCTTTTGCCGAAGCTGGAGCAATGAGCTGGCAGATTACGACCGTTACTTTACGCGGCGTCGGACAAATGATAACCGGAGCACGCGGTACCGAAGAATTGGGAGGAATTGTCCGTATTGCCGAAATGAGCGGCGATATATCCAAAACCAATTCGTGGTTGGATTTCTTAATCTTTATGTCACTGTTGTCAATAAACTTGGGATTAATTAACTTGTTTCCGATACCGCTTCTTGACGGCGGGCATATTGTGATATATCTAATAGAAATAATTTCACGTCGTGAGATAAATGAAAAAGTCAAAGAATATGTGTTTAAGTTTGGTTTTTTCTTACTCATAAGCTTAATGCTTTTAGCTACATACAACGATTTTGCCAGATTATTTAATCGTTGGTTTTCATAAAAAACAGATACGGGGATTTAAATTATGAAAAGAGTATTTTTAGGAAGTTTTGCTTTTTCTTTGTTGGCCTCAACCAGTTTGATGGCGGCAACCAAAGTCAATGACATCAAAGTCAGCGGCTTGGAGAGGGTGGAGCCGGAGACGGTAATATCTTATGTCAATATCAAAAAAGGACAAACTACCGATGATACTCAGTTAAATGAGGCATTGAAGCAACTGTATGCCACCGGATTGTTTGAAGATGTTTCGATGAATGTTTCCTCAAGTGGGATTCTAACGATAAAGGTTACGGAAAATCCGATAATTTCGCAAGTTCTGTTCGACGGAAATGATAAACTTGATGACGAGATGCTATCAAGCGAAATAAACTTAGCTCCCCGTTCCACATATTCCCGAGCCAAAGTTCAGGATGATGTTCGCCGGATACTGGAGGTATATCGTCGCAGCGGTCGCTATGCCACGGTTGTAAATCCCGAGATTATACGCCGCGACCAAAATCGTGTAGATTTGATTTTCAATATCAACGAAGGGCCGTTGGCGGTTATTGATAAAATTAATTTTATCGGCAATGAAAAATATACCGGCAAAGAATTGCAAGAAGTAATCATGAGTAAGGAAAGTCGCTGGTACCGCATATTCTCATCGTCAGAAAACTATGATTCCGAAAAGATCAATTATGATAAAGAATTGCTACGTCGTTTTTATTTGAAAAAAGGTTATGCCGATTTCAGGGTTGTTTCGGCGGTTGGTGAATTGAGTCCCAATAAAGAATCATTTACCGTAACTTTTGTTGTTGATGAAGGTAAAAAATATAATATCGGAACAGTTCAGGTCGTATCTGATATTACCGATGTCAAGGCCGAAGACTACGAGCAGTTTGTCGAAGTTTCAGAGGGCGACAGATACGATTCCTCGGATATTGATGCAACCGTTACTTCATTGACCGAAGAATTGGGCAAGAAAGGTTTTGCCTTTGTTGATGTTGAGCCGGTAATTTCCAAGGATACAACGACCGGAGTTGCCGATGTAACTTTCCACATTAAAGAGGGCGAGAGATTCTTTATCGACCGCATTAATATCAGAGGCAATTCGCGTACCCATGATAAAGTTATTCGCCGCGAGTTGCGTATAGGAGAAGGTGATGCGTTTAATGTATCAAAGATTAAAGATTCGCGTCGCAATGTCGAAGGTTTGGATTATTTTGAAAAGGTTGACATGAACACCACGGCCAAGGATGGTAACCGAGCTGATTTAGACATAGATGTAAAAGAAAAATCGACCGGATATTTCAATGTTGGGGTTGGTTTTTCAACCGTAAACGGAGCTTTGGTAAGAGCCGGTGTTACCGAAAACAACTTTAGAGGCTTGGGACAGCGAGTCGGTTTTGATGTAGGTGTTTCACAGAAATCGCAAGATGTTGATTTAAGCTTCACCGAGCCATATTTCTTAAATCGCAGACTAAGAGCCGGATTTGATTTATTCCACTCTAAACAAGATTATCAAGATGAGAGTTCATACGATACCAAGACAACGGGTGGTCGCTTGCGTACCGGCTGGAACTATACCGATGATTTGGCACAACAGATGCACTACACCTTAAAAAGCGATGAGATTACCGATGTCGGACAATATGCTTCCAAATACATTAAAGATGAAAAAGGCAAATATACCAACTCTTCGGTCGGAACCACCATTTCTTATGATAAGAGAGATAGTGTTTTATTCCCCCGAGATGGATATTTCTTGTCGGCCGGAGCCGATTTTGCCGGTCTGGGTGGAGATGAGAAATATATCAAATTTGATGGTAAGGCATACTGGTTTAAGACTTTAGCCGACTATTATACAATCAAATTATTTGCCAATGCCGGCAGCATATCCGGTTATGGAGATGAAGATGTCCGCTTGATTAACCGTTATTTCTTGGGTGGCTACACCATGAGAGGTTTTGAACCCGGTGGTATTGGTGCCAGAGATAAATATACCGGCGATGCCTTAGGCGGTAACTGGATGGTCTACAGTGGAGCGGAGTTAGGCTTCCCGATAGGGCTTGATGAGTTAGGAATTTCGGCACATGTATTTACCGATGTCGGTATGCTCGGAAAACCGGATGGAATTAATGACAATGATGTATATTATTCCGACACTCCGCGTGTTGCCGTTGGTTTTGGCTTCCAGTGGTTGTCACCGATGGGACAAATCGATGTTGACTTTGGTTTCCCGATTGTTAAAGAAGACTACGATGAAACCGAAGTATTCCGCTTGAACTTTGGTAGCCGTTTGTAATAAGGAGAATATGCATGGTTGACAGCAGATTTTATAAAAATAACGGGCCTTTTACTTTGGCCGAGGTATGCAAGATTTGTCAAGCCGAATTGGTCGATGCAAGCCAATCTGCGGTTGTTATAAAAGATGTTGCCGATATTTTGAGTGAAGGCGAGGGTAGTATATCTTTTTTCTTCGATAAAAAGAAAAAAGATAAGATAGCCGAGATTAAAACCACGGCCTGCGTAACTAATAAGGAATTTTCTGCTTTGATGCCGGCGGGGGTTATTGTTTTGATTTGTGATAATCCCAAAGACGCCTCGGTTGCTTTAAAATATGCCATGTATGAAGAAATTTTGCCCCCGGCACAAATTTGCACTACGGCGGTAATATCTCCTTCTGCCAAGATAGGAAATAATTGCTATATCGGTGACTATGTAGTCATTGGTGATAATGTTGAAATTGGAGATAACTGTCGCCTAGAGCCGGCCTGCGTAATTGCCGCCGGTTGTAAGTTGGGTAATAATTGCCGCATCGGCAGTCATGCCAATATTATGCATACCATCATGGGCAACAATGTTTTTATCTACGGCGGTGCCAGAATTGGTTGGGATGGTTTTGGTTTTAATACCGTCCAAGGCCAACACAAAAGAATACCGCAATTAGGTAGAGTTATAATCGGTAACGATGTTGAAATCGGTGCCAACACTTGTATTGACCGCGGAGCTCTTAATGATACCGTTATCGGAGACGGCTGCCGCATAGATAACCTGGTTCAGATTGCACATAACGACAAGCTCGGTCGAGGTTGCGTCTTGGTAGCCCAAGTAGGAGTTGCCGGCAGCTGCACATTCGGTGACTATGTTGTTTGCGGTGGACAGGTAGGTATTGCCGATCATATAAATATTGGCTCACAAGCACAGCTCGGTGCTCAATCTGGTATAATGAGAGATATTGAACCCGGAACGGCTGTTATGGGTTCACCGGCCATAGGTTTCAGAGATTTTATGAAACAAACCGCATGTATTCAAAAACTATGGAAGAAATAATTTATATTTTTCGGTAATGTTTTTGCTAAAATAAAAAAAGGCTATCTGTTTTAGATAGCCTTTTAAAATTTGAAAGAACCAGTTAGATTCTCGCAACCATTTCCTCAAGCCAAGCCTCAAAACTAAATTGTTTTTCTCCAATTTCATTTTCAAATTCAAATGATTGTTTGGATAAAACTGTTTCTGCCGGCACGGTAGAACTGTAGCAAATAACCAACCTGATTTCCTTTATATTTGAATCAGGATAGTGTATGGCAAATTGATTGACCGCACCAAAAATTGCACTAGCAGATTGCTCTGGTGTCAAAAATCCAAGAAAACCAACTCCGAGTTGCGGTATTGCGATTGTCCTCATTTCTTGTTTTTCGGCTTCTAACAGAAGCATTAAAATCGCATCAAAAATGACTTTAAACTGTGTTTCTTTTTGGCTGTTAACAGTTGAAACATGAGCCAACTTTATATTTTTTAAGCCGGATTCCGTAATCATAACATGCCCCAGTGGCAGAGGTTGCTTTTGAACGGCGGCATCATAAAGATCAAACCCTTCTTTCATGCCGCAATCAATAATATCCTCGGCAATATTGCTAAAAAAAGCACTATCATTAAATTCGTGTATAACAATACAATCAACTTTTTCTTCTGCAATATTACCGTTTTTTACGATAACATTTATATTTCCGATTTTCATAATATAAAAAAAATTAAGTGAAACATAATTATAATTTAATTTGGCACACCATAGCATAGATTATTAATTTTTCAAGCTATTTATAAAGGCAATTTGGAATACAACTTCTTATATGCAATCCAGAGTTATAGGTATTTATTTCTTCCATAAATTATATTTGTCTGTGCAATAAGTTTTGTTGGAAAAATACTGGCTTTACAAAAAATCCCCGAATTTACTCGGGGATTTTTTGTTTTACTTGGAGCAATTATTCTTCCTCAATCGAAGCATCGCCGCCAATCATTTCCGAGCTCAAATGTCCGGCATCGGCTTTGATTTTATTTTCAATCTCTTGTGCCAAATCAGGATGTTCTTTCAAGAAAATTTTAGCATTTTCTCTACCTTGTCCGATTTTATCTCCGTTATAAGAGAACCAGGCACCTGACTTTTCAATTACATTGGCTTTCACTCCCAAATCAATCAGCTCGCCGGTTTTGGAAATACCCTCGCCATACATAATATCAAAGTCCACAACCTTAAACGGAGGAGCAACTTTGTTCTTAACGATTTTGACTCTGGTTTGTGAACCGATAATATCTTCTTTATCTTTGATTTTACCAATGCTTCTGATATCGATTCTAACCGAAGCATAAAACTTCAATGCATTACCGCCGGTAGTAGTTTCGGGATTGCCGAACATAACACCGATTTTCATTCTGATTTGGTTAATAAAGATAACCAAAGTGTTTGAACGAGCGATTGTGGAGGTAAGTTTACGCAAAGCTTGGCTCATTAAACGTGCTTGCAATCCCATGTGTGAATCCCCCATTTCGCCTTCCAATTCGGCTTTCGGAACCAGAGCGGCCACAGAGTCGACAACCAACACATCAATGGCACCCGAGCGGACTAGAGTGTCGGCAATTTCCAAAGCCTGCTCGCCGGCATCGGGTTGAGAGATTAAAAGATTTTCCAAATCAACACCGATTTTCTTGGCATAAGAGGGGTCAAGAGCGTGTTCGGCATCAATAAAAGCACAAGTACCTTTGTTTTTTTGTGCCTGAGCGATGACGCTCAAAGCCAAAGTTGTTTTGCCTGAGCTTTCGGGACCATATATCTCCACGATTCTTCCTCTGGGCAATCCGCCGATTCCCAAGGCCATATCCAAGCCTAAAGAACCGGTGGAAATACCTTCGATGTCGACATGGGCATTATCTTGTCCCATTCTCATGATAGAACCCTTACCGAAAGCTTTTTCGATTTGGCTCAAGGCGGCATCAAGTGCTTTATCTTTATCCATATTTCAACTCCGTCACGAATTTAAGTTTTATATTAATTGTCTGAAGTATGTTCTAAAATTGTTCTTTTGGCAAGAACTTTTTTCGTCTGTTATTATTTTTTTTGTTATAAAAATGATTAGGCTTTGAATTGGGGATATTTTTTTGCATCAAATGCTCTTTATATTCGCCCCAAGCAGCCGTAATTGCCGCTCCGAAGATAACCACGGCCCAGTTTAAATAGAGCCAGAGTAACAATAACGGAATGGCGGCCATTGCTCCGTAAAGGGTATGGTATACAACCGAGGAGGCAATAAAGTTTCCGAACAGACTCCGCATCAGGTGGATACCGGCCAGAGCAATTAAAGCCCCCCAAAAAGCGTGAAGCAATTTAACCTTTTTGTTGGGAACCAGTATATATACCAACATCAAAGTAAGCAAAGTGAACATCCCCGGCAGCCAGGACTGGAACATATACGAAATTCCGAATTCCTGCGGCACGAATTTTTCCAAAGTATAGAAATATCCTTTAAGAGAAACACCGGCACCGTAAAGCAGAGGACCCAAGGTAATCACGGTCCAATAAAGGGTTATTTTAGTTTTGATACTGCGAGGTTTGTAGACTTTGAAGATGTAGTTAAAAGAGTTTTCAATGGTTGAAAGCAGCAAGATTGCGGTAAAGATGATACCGACCACGCCCAGGGTTGTAAGTTTTGCGGTTGCCGAAACAAATTCGTTAAAATACTGATTAACCTCTTTTCCGATAGCCGGCACCACATTTTGAATCAAGGCATCTTGCAGTTGAGCTCTGATATCGCTAAATACCGGAAAGGCCGAAAATATGGCCAAACCTATAGCAAACAACGGTACTATGGCAATCAGTGAGGTATAACTCAAAGAAGACGCCACCCGCAAAATATTGTCGGTCTGGATTCTTTGTATTACGAACTTCAAAAAATCTTTGATTGTCGTAGTTTTTGTTTTGATATAGTCGTAATTAAAATTCATACTTTTCCTTATCACATAAAAAAGATGTTTACAATTTAAGACAGATTTTATAGAAACTTAACCTATATTGCAATAGGATAAAGCTCTATTGTGTATTGTGTGTTGTGTAATAAATAGAAGGACTATAGATACTATGGCCAAATTACTTATGGAAGGCAAACGTGGCCTGATAATGGGTCTTGCCAATGACAAATCGATTGCTTGGGGTATAGCCCAGGCGTTAAACGAACAAGGGGCTCAGCTGGCAATTTCGTACCAAAATGAAGCTTTGGAAAAAAGGGTACAACCTTTAGCCGCACAGCTTGATAAAGAGCCTTTATTGATAAAATGTGATGTTTCCGACAGCGAGAGTGTTGCTGATTGTTTTAAGGAGTTAGAGTCTAAATGGGGCAAGATAGATTTCTTGGTTCACGCTATTGCTTTCTCTGATAGAAACCAGTTGCGTGGTCGCACCATAGATACCACTAAAGACAATTTCAAAATGACCATGGAGATATCTTGCTATTCATTTTTGGAGGCTTGTAAATATGCATCTCCGCTCATGAATGAAGGTGGTGCGATAGTTACTCTGACCTATATGGGTTCGGAAAGAGTTTTGCCCAATTATAATATCATGGGTGTCGCCAAAGCCGCATTAGAGGCTTCGGTTCGCTACGCCGCCATGGACATGGGCGAGCAAGGTGTTAGAGTAAATGCCGTTTCGGCCGGACCGATTAAGACTTTGGCGGCATCGGGTATCGGAGATTTTCGCAAAATGTTGCATTGGAATGCACTCAACTCGGCTCTTGAACGCAACATAACTCCCGAAGAAGTTGGTATGGTTGTAACCGGTTTGTTGTCAGACTGCGGTGCAGGTGTAACCGGAGAGGTTATCCATGTTGACTGCGGCTACCACATTCAAGGCATGTTAAGAATGAAAAACATCAAAGAAGATGTTGAGGTCCTAACCGAGGGAATGTAGTCAGATTTTTGCCTTTGTGAAGAAGCCTCGATTAAAATCGGGGCTTATACATTAAAGGGACAATAAACGAAGTATGCTATACAATGTTTATTGTCCCTAATTGTTTGTGAGGATGTTGCAACATCCTCACAAGTG
>CASEYY010000022.1 GCA_949292335.1 uncultured Pseudomonadota bacterium | reverse complement strand
TCCATTTGCCGCTATAGCCTTTGCTAAGCCCCAGACGGTTGATGGAAAGATCATGAACCATGTCTTGATGGGCAGCCTCGGGCGATAACCCTTTATATAGTACATTCCAGTAATAGTCAATTCCTTCTTTAATATCTCCCGCAATCCTTGCAGCATTGGCAGCTCCGGTTCCTTTTTGAGCCGCATTGAAATTGGCTTTGCAATGGTGGTAATCATCAAGATATCTAAATCCATGATTTTTCATCTTGAAGTATTCACCGGCCATGTCGGCAACCGTGGGAATAAACGCGTTGACGGTTTGGATGCTATTATAGAGCGTCTTTATAGGATTGACGCTATTATTGTTGGTAGCAGTTGATGATGGTGCCGAGGAATTTTGCAAACGAGGATTGGGCGTATCTTTACTCTCCACATCAATAATTTCATAATCATCGGGGTCATTATCTTTGGGCATTACATAATAGTATGCACTTTGCCCTTCTTTTGGGTTGGTTCTTTTGACAGGCTTTTTACCATAAAATACATCTTCAACATCTTTTCTTACTCGACTGATATCCATATTTTTTCCTTTCATAAAAAAAACGCCTCGGCTTTAATCAAAAGCTGAAGCGTTTGGGTTACAAACAAAAAAAGCGACCTAATTATCTTTAGGTCGCTTCATGATACACTAATGTATCATAGTATCGTTTATACACTCACCCGACGGCTTAGTCAATACCCTTAAAAAAATAAACTATAAATTGTGGATAACTCAGACAAACCGCAAGCTTATTATTCCCGTCCGAAAACAGCATCTTTTAGCCGCTTTAATGTGGCTTGAGCTACCGGACGAGCTTTTTTAGCTCCTTGAGCCAACATTTCTTCAACTTCATCAAAGTGTGCCATATAATAATTATATTTTTCGCGGGCATCTTTAATCTCGTTAATTACCGCATCAAGCAGCATATTTTTTATATGTCCGTATCCGAGCTTGCCTTGACGAAGTCCGTCACCCATTTCTTGTAGCTGTGCGGGGGTGGCTATTGATTTGTATATCTCATAGACCAAAATTTCTTCGGGATCTTTGGGTTCTTCCATGGGACGAGAATCGGTTTTGATGGAAAAAACAGCCTTTTTAATCGCCTTGTCGTCTTCAAACAACGGAATTACATTGCCATAGGATTTGCTCATTTTGCGGCCATCAACCCCCGGAACCACCGCAACATTTTCTTCAACATAATATTCCGGCAAGTGCAAAAGCTCTTTATTGTAGTGGGCATTTATGGCTCCGGCTATGTCACGGGCAATTTCAACATGCTGAACCTGATCCTTGCCAACCGGAACAATGTCGGTATTAAAGCTCAAAATATCTGCCGCCATTAAGGTGGGATAGGTGTAGAGCCCCATATTTATGCCGTCATCATCGGGCTTGCCGGCTTCGCGGTTTTTATCTACCGCGGCTTTATAAGCATGTGCCTTGTTCATAAATCCTTTGGGAGTATAGGCATACAAAATGGTTGTAATTTCTAAAATCTCCGGCACATCGGATTGACGATAAAATACCGAATCCTGCGGGTTAAGACCGGCGGCCAAATATATGCAGGCGATCTCTTTTAGCTTTTGGTTCAATACGGCAGGATCTTTTTCGGCATTAATGGCGTGATAATCGGCAATAAACATATAGTGCTTGCCGCCTTGAGCTATTGCCTTATGCCCCAAGCTTATCGCCGGTTTTATCGCTCCCAAATAATTTCCCAAATGCGGGGTGCCGGTCGGTTTTACTCCGGTTAAAATAATTTTGCCGTCAAACATTTTGTGTGCTTTCCTTGTACTTTTGTGTTGAATTTATATTTTAATACCAGTACTATACCTGTCAGCTTAAATCAATAGTTTTATATGAGGTTTTGAAAAAAAGATGTTGGATATTAAGTTTATTGTCGAAAATACCGAATGGGTTAAAAACGCATTGGCTAAAAAAGGTTTTGCCGCAGAAAAAGTTGATGATTTAATTAAAGCTTATCAGGAGATGAATAAACTTAAAACCTCATCCCAAAATTTGGCCGAAGAAAAAAATCGCCTGAGCAATTCTATCAAAACCGCTCCGGCTGATGAAAAAGCAAATATCATTGCCAAAAGTAAAACTATCGGCGAAGAGCTCAAAAAAGAACAAGCTATGCTTGATGAGGCTCAGGCCAAATTTGACGATATGATTTTGCGGATGCCGAACTACCCCGCCGAAGATTGCCCCGTAGGTCCTGATGACAGCGGCAATGTGGTTATAAGAAAAGTCGGCGAACCGCGTAAATTCGATTTTAAACCGCGTGATCAAATTGAGCTTTGCGAGCTTAACGATTGGACCGATATGGAAAGAATTGCCAAGGTATCGGGAGCCAGAACTTATGCTCTTAAAAACGACTTGGCTCAGCTTGAACTTGCCATGCACATGATGGTTTTGGACAAGCTTAGAAAGCACGGGTTTACCGTAATCTCGGTTCCGTCAATTTCTAAAGAAAAACCTCTTTACGGACAAGGTTATCTTCCCTTCTCCAGAGATGAAATTTATTATATGCCGGCCGATGATGTATATCTATCAGGTACTGCCGAGCTTATCTTGAACTCTTTGCACGCCGATGAGCTTTTGAGCGAAAACGATTTGCCGATTTTGTATGCCGGTTTTTCTCCGTGCTTCCGCCGCGAAGCCGGTGCCGCGGGTAAAGACACCAAAGGCTTGATCCGCGTACACCAATTTATGAAAACCGAACAATTTATTATCTGCAAAGGCGATTTGGAAGAAAGCAAAAAATGGCATCAAAAACTTTTGAGCATTTCTGAAGAAGTTTTGCAAGATTTGGAACTGCCGTATCAGGTATTGGATATTTGTACCGGCGACATGGGAGCTCCCAAATATCGGCAATATGACTTGGAAGCTTGGTTGCCGAGCCAAAACTGCTATCGCGAAACCCACTCTTGCTCTAATATTACCGATTGGCAAGCCAGACGCACTAATTTGCGTTATCGCGAGAATGCTTCCGGTAAAGTTAAGTATGCTCATACCCTTAATAATACCGGTATTGCAACACCGCGTGCTTTGGTTATGTTTATCGAAAACCACCAAAATGCCGACGGAACGGTTAATATTCCGGCTAAGTTGCAACCCTATATGGGCGGTAAAAAAGTTATCGGAAAAAATGCCGCTTAGTTTTACCGTATTTTGATTGACAACAAGGAGATTTGTTATGGAAATAGACCGCAAAAAGTTGCCCTCTTATATTATGATATTGGTGATAATTGCCGTGGCGGTCTTTTTCAATTTCTCCTATTTTAATAACCATATTTCTGCCAATGATGAGAAAATCGTGGATTATGATTTGACCGATGAAGATGTATATCCGGTACGAGAAACCGCCGTTGCCGGATTGTTTTACCCCGCCGATATCTATCAGCTGGATAAGGATTTGGACAGCTATCTCGAGCATGTACCTTCTGATTTGAGCGGACGACCGCATATTATGATTGTTCCTCATGCCGGATACAAATTTTCGGCACAGGTCGCCGCTCATGCCTATAAAAAACTAGAGCCTTTTGCCGGCAAAATTAAAAAGGTTTTTATTTTAGGACCTTCGCATACTGTTGCTTTCAACGGGGTTGCTCTATCGCCGGATAAAGCTTTTAAAACTCCTTTGGGATTAGTCAAGGTTGATGAAGCAATATCACAAGATTTGAAAAAAAATCCGCTCTTTATTACCAGCGGCAAAGCTCATAAAAAAGAACATGCTTTGGAAGTGCAATTACCGTTTTTGCAAAAAACTCTTAAAAACTTTACCATTATTCCCATGGTCTACGGAAACGCAAACCCCATCAATGTGGCCGCGGCTTTACAACCATACATTCAAAAAGATGATACTTTGCTGATTGTATCTGCCGATTTATCACATTATCTTGATTATGAAACGGCTCAACAAGCAGATAAACAAACCGCCAAACAAATACAAAATTCTGAACCGGTTGATTATCACCAATCTTGCGGGGCAACAGGTATCAATACAGCCATGATTTTAGCAAAAGATTTTGGCTTTGTACCAAGGCTTCTGGACATGGTTAATTCCGGCGATGTTTCCGATGACAAATCAAGAGTTGTGGGCTATGGTGCTTGGGCTTATCAGAAAAAAGACGAAGCGGAAGAACTTTCCGGAATTATGCTGCAAGAGGAACACCTAAAGAATTTTGCCAGACATTATAAGACCCAACTGATTGATATTGCCAAAAAAAGCTTGGCTGCGGCAGTAAATACCAGAACCATTTATCATCCGGAAAGAGAAATCTACAACGAGGTGTTGTTTGACAAAGGAGCTGCCTTTGTAACTTTGGAAAAAAACGGTAGGCTACGCGGCTGTATTGGCTCTTTGTATCCGAACAAAGCTATTGCCGATGATATTGCCGAAAATACCTTTAATGCCGCCAATGCTGACCCACGGTTTAGGCCGATTGAGCCTGATGAAATTAAAGATATAGATTTTACCATATCATTGCTTACCGGATTTGAGGAAATTAAATTCAAATCCTATGATGAGCTTCTTGAAATTATAGAACCAAATGTTGACGGACTTTTAATCAGAGACGGACAACGCGAAGGTTTGTTCTTGCCCAGTGTTTGGGATGATATTCCCGATAAACAAGAATTTATGACCCAGTTAAAGATAAAAGCAGGTCTCAGCCCTTCGCATTGGTCGGACAGGACTAGGGTGTTTCGTTTCAGAACAGTGGAGATAAAAGATGACAATAATTAATGGTTATGAAATTGCCTTAAGTGAGGAAAAATTGGATAAAATCATCAATGAGCAAACTATTCCGATTGAAATGATTGATGAGAATTTTGACGGCTACAAAAAATTGGCCGACGGCGATAAAAAAGCCTTGAAACATCTTATTGTTGCCGCCAAAATATTAAACAACATCTCTTTGGAACAAGATCACCCGCTTAATAAAATGCTTAAAGAAGGCTTAGAAAAACAAGCCAAAGAAAATTCTCATGCCGCTAAAGCTCTCAAACTGTTTAATTCGCTAAACGGCGTGGCCGGACTTAATGGTATTGACGATGCTCCGGTAGAAATCTTTAAGAATGTGCATATCCTGAAAGGAAGAAACTTCTATCCCGCTGATTTATCGGTTGATGAATTTCATGACATTTTGCGAAGAATGATTGCCAAAGGTAAACTTGCCGAGGTACAAAAAATTCTGTCGGCCAGAACCATGGTGCGTCGCAAAGAAGATGAGCTTTATGCAATAGATTATACTCAATACTTCAAAGACGAATTTTTTGAAATTGCCAATGAACTGGAAGTGGCGGCTCATTACTCTACCAATCCGGAATTTAACGAATATTTAAGCTGGCAAGTACAAGCTTTGTTGCAAAACAACGAAGATATGGATATGTTGGCCGATAAACATTGGGCGGTTCTGCAAGACACGCCTCTGGAGTTTACCTTATCGCGGGAAAACTACGATGACGAAATAACCCCGACTGTTTTTGAAAATGCTGAAATGGCTAAACTTTTGGCCGAGCATAATATAAATCCGGTGCCTAAAGATATGCTCGGGATTAGAGTGGGTTTGGTTAATAAACAAGGTACCGATCTAATCTTAAAATTTAAAAAACAAATGCCGGAACTGGCCAAACTTATGCCGCTTTGCGATCTTTATGAGCAAAAAATAAATTCCGGCAATGAAGTTAAACAAACCATGGTTGATGTGGATTTGGCAACCTTGCAAGGCGATTATGCTCAATGCCGCGGCGGCATCACCACCGCACAAAACTTACCTAATGACGACAAGCTATCGGTTAAAACCGGAGGCGGCAGACGAAATGTTTATCATCGTCAGGTCAGAATGACGCATGATGAAGAAAAAATCAGACGCATGCTTGATGCTCTGCTCTTAAAAGATTTTCATCAATATTATGATGAGGAAGCCGACCATATTTTTGTTATCGGTCATGAAAACGGGCATTCGCTTGGACCCGACAGCTCTTATAAAACCGCACTGGGCGGATATCAGCATATTATTGAAGAAAACAAAGCCGATGTCGTTTCGATTGCCATGATGCCGCAATATGTCAAATCCGGTGTGATTGACGAAACAACTTTGAAAAAAATTTATGTAACTTGGATTATGCGAATGCTCTTGAAAGCAAAACCAAAAAAAATTCAACCACACCGCATAGGTGATTTGATTCATTTCAACTATCTTTTAAAACACGGTGTAATTACAATAACGGCAGATAACAAAATTAATATAGATTTTGCCAAAATGCCGGAAGTTATCAATAAACTTTTGCAAAAAACCATTGAAGTACAGTTGTCAAAAAATCCTAAAAAAGCCAAAGAATTTATTGACGATTATTCCGAATGGGGTGATTTGCACGAATATATTGCCAAAACTTTGTTAAGCTTGGGCGTTAAACCTTATAAAGAAATCAGGACTTATTTGTAATGTATTACCCTTTAGAAGAAATCTTTGCCATCGGTATAGGACCTTCGAGCTCACACACCGTCGGCCCGATGAAAGCGGCCAGAAGATTTGTTAATAATTTGCTCAACAGCACTAAATTTGATGAAGTAACTTCCGTAAAGGTTGATTTGTACGGTTCTCTGGCCTTAACCGGAGTTGGCCACGGAACTTTGCGTGCCGTAGTCTTGGGTTTGATGAATTTTACGGCAGAAGATGTCGATCCTGAGCAACCTTATTTCGTGGCTGTTGAAAAAGATAATGTGCTACACTTGGCCAGTAAAAAAGCTATTCCTTTTTGTATTGCCAAAGATATTGTCTTAAATAAAGAAACATTTTTGCCGGAACATTCAAATGCCTTGAGGCTGGTTGCTTTTGATGAAAAGGGAAACGAAATATTGAACGAGACCTATTTTTCAATCGGCGGCGGCTCCGTATTGCGAAAAGATGAATTTGCATCCGGACTGAAAAGAACGGTCTACAATGTGCCGTATAATTTTGATACTTGTCGTGAATTGCAAGAAGTTTGCCTAAAATATCAGCTTTCTTTCTCGGAAGTAGTATTACAAAACGAGGTATCATTAAAAAAAGAACAAGATGTGTTTGCTTATCTCGACAAAATTCATAAGACTATGGAAAATGCCGTTGAACGCGGAATGACAAAAAACGGAATTTTGCCCGGTGGGTTAGAGGTTAAACGCAGAGCTCCGGAAATATACGAAAAATTAAAAGAAAAATTTATCGACAATCAACAAGATGGGCTGGAGGTTATTGACTGGCTCAATTTGTGGGGGTTTGCCGCTGCCGAAGAAAACGCGGCCGGAGGCAGAGTGGTGACGGCACCGACCATGGGTTCGGCAGGAATTATGCCGGCAGTGTTGCGATATTTTGAAAGATTTGCCTCGCACACTTCACCGTTATCGGTTGAAGAAGGGGTGTTGAAGTTTTTAACAACTGCGGCGGCAATTTGCTCTTTGTACCGCACCAATGCTTCCATTTCCGGTGCCGAGGTTGGTTGCCAGGGAGAAGTCGGGGTGGCTTGCTCGATGGCAGCGGCAGGGCTGGCAGCTGCTATGGGCGGAACAAACGAACAAATTGAACAGGCGGCCGAAATTGCCATGGAGCATAATTTGGGCTTAACCTGCGACCCTGTTGACGGTTTGGTACAAATTCCTTGCATTGAACGCAATGCCATGGGTGCAGTAAAAGCTGTAAATTCGGCTCGTTTGGCCATGCGAGGAAGCGGAAAACATATCGTATCGTTGGATAATGTCATCAAAACCATGTATGCAACCGGAAAAGATATGAGCAACCGCTATAAAGAAACTTCACTCGGCGGATTGGCGGTTAATATTACCAACTGTTAGGATTTTGCAATATAGACTTGCTAAATATGTTGTTAACGGGTAAAAGAAACAATAGTAACTGATTTATCTGGAGTGTGATTTTATGCTAAGTAAACTTTTTAAGGGGGAATTTTCTCTGGCCGCGACTTTTTGGAAGTTTGGCGTGTTGGGGCTGATAATTTTACACTTTGCCTTGAGAATGTTTGCCTCGCTTCTTTCCGTGCATTTGAAAGGCAGAACCATATATGATTTCTTCATGCACCATTTTCATTTTGTGTATTCTTCCAAGATGAGCATATTATGGGCTTTGTGTTATATGTCGACTTTCGCTGTTATGATTTTTTATTCTTACAACATTATTTTAGCTGTGTGGCGGAGCGGAAAAACTTATGACAAGAGTCCGCTTTTGGTCGGATTATCGCGTTTGGGAATTTTGGTAATGGTATTCTTGGTGTGGAATCGAATTTTGATAAGGTAGTTGACTCATGAAAAAATTGATACTTTTGCTTTTGATAATATCTTTGGCTGCTTGCGTAAAAGTGGGAGAGTTTACACCTGAAAGACATGCCGACTACGAGCTGGGAAAACCAAACTGTGATACCAATCCCGAAAAGTGTATCAATGGTATTCCGTGGTAGTTTAAAAAAGGGATTGATGTTTTATCCGATTTATGCGTCGAATATTGCATAGCAAAAAATTAACCATAAGTATAGTGGTATAAATAGCGGTCTTTGTTTTATAAGCAATTATAACTTATATTTTTTAGAATCTAAAATAGATAAATGGATTATATGTTGATGCGGCAATAGAAGATGCCGATAGGATAAACAGCACAATCAGCAGAATATTGATAATCGTCCGCAATACCTTTCTTTCATATTTTACTTTCAGCATTTCTCTAAATATCGGCATAGTACAAAGAATTGCCACGGCAAATGCTCCAATCTCAATGTTATCAATATAATAAGGCAACTTATATGTTATCTCATGTTCCGCGATTAGCCCAAACATATTTTTGAGATAATCTAGTGCGTATGCCATATTATCGGAACGAAACATTACCCACCCAATAACAAATGCAAATATGGTATAAATATGTTGAGCAATACTGATTTTTATCCCACCTTCTTTCTTATGCCATCCTGTAATCTTTTCAAAAATGATAAAAGCTCCGTGCCACAATCCCCAAAATATAAAATTCCAACTTGCACCATGCCACAAACCAGTCGCCAAAAAGACTACAAAAAGATTAAATAAGTTGCGTCTTTTTGATACTCTGTTTCCGCCCAACGGAATATATAAATATTCTCTAAACCAAGTAGAAAGAGAAATATGCCATCTTCTCCAAAACTCCGTAATAGATTTAGAAATATATGGATAATTGAAGTTTTCTAAAAACTTAAAGCCGAAGATGGAACCCAATCCAATAGCCATATCCGAATAACCGCTAAAATCATAATACAGTTGCAAGCTATAGGCAATAGCACCAATCCATGCTGTAAGGGCATCAAAATTTTCCACAGGCTGAGTAAATATCTTATCTACCAAAGTGCCCATGGTATTTGCGATAAGCATTTTCTTTGCCAGCCCGACAATAAACCGCTTCACCCCATAAGCCACTTTATCAAAAGTAACTGCCCTGTCAGAAATTTGCTCATCTATATCATGATATTTGACAATCGGCCCTGCCACTAATTGTGGAAACAAAGTAATATAAAGTGCTAATTTATAAATGTCTCTTTGTGCTTTCGCTTCATTCTTGTAAACATCAACCACATAGCTGATAGCTTGGAATGTATAAAAAGAAATACCAATCGGCATAACCACATCTATGAAATGAATCTGCGTATCAAAGATATGGTTGATATTATCCATAACAAAATTAAAATACTTAAAATAGAACAAAAAGCTAAAATCCGTCACAATCGTTGCAATCAGTAGAAGCTTACGATGCACGGCATTGCGGCTGCGGCTAATATAATTTGCCCCAATATAGTTGACCAATATTGTTAGAATCATAATGGCTAAATAGCGAGGCTCGCCCCAAGCATAAAACAAAATACTGGCAATAAGTAAAATGTAGTTCTGTAGCTCTTTGCGTGCCAACAAGTAAATTGTACACACAATCGGCAAAAACATAAATACAAACGTCATACTAGAAAATAACATGGCCTAATCCTTTGGAAATTGCAATATTGACAACGCAGGTAATTGTCTTTCAACAATCTCCAAAATAATAATATCTGCATTGTGCCTTAAACTACTTAAATCTTTTTCTTCAATATTGTTACGCCAGAAATAACTGACACTATTAAAGGTATTGTTCAAATATGGAATCAACGCAGTGGCAAAAGAGTCCCTAAAAACATATGCCCTGTATTTTTTCTCAGAATTTACGCATTTGATTGCTTTTACTTCTCCATCAAGATTATCACATTTTGATTTATTCTGAATTTGAGGCTGCAAATATTCCGTAACTGTGTCATCTTTAATTGCAGAAAACATATCTGACAAGTCCCCTCGCTCTTTTTTATTTTTTACGACCGAAGTATATCTAACCATATCTACATCAAAATCTTTTACCATAACATTAAACAAAGCCTGATAAGCCACAAAGCCGCCCATATCATTCCAGTGGGTGTCGTTTTTCCAATACAACAAACCTCTTTTCTTTGCTTGATGCAATTCATCATAAGGATAAATTACCTTAACCTTTGTATGTGACTTCAAATATCTTATCAACTGATATGCACGACTTTTATTATTTCCGTTAATTTGTTTAAGAATATGAATATTTTCACCGTAAATTTTATTTTTATCTGGCCCGATTAAAAAGTAAAATTGTTTATTATTTTTCTCCGCCCAACTATCTATATCAGCCAGATATTCGGCGATTTTTTCCAGATCATTTTCTGTAAACAGATCAAGATTTTGATAATTTCGCAGACTGTTATCACCTTTATAAAATAGCCAGCCATTTTCTCCAATCAAAACCTTTTTATTTCCGTTTCTGGTAAGAACACCCATAATTTCATCATGCAATTCAATCAGCTCATCTCTTCCAAAAAATCTGTCATTAAACCACTGTTCATATAGTTTTCCATAATTACCATTTTTATCATAAATTTGCGAAAAATTAGGCTTTTCTGCCAACGTTCTGTTTTCCTGTTCAGATTTTTCTGCATCAGAAATATATGACATCGGCACAAACAACAATATAAAAAAAACTGTCAAAAAAATAATATCAATGCGTGAATGATGTTCTTTCAACTTAAAATGTGATAAATAACTAAAAACTTTATAGGCAATAAAAAAATACAGTGTAACCAAAATAATCAGTGCATAAAAATCAATAATTCTTTTCCCTTTCAACACCTGTTTATCTTCATAAATCATATACGGACTACAATGCACACAATCAAAAGACAGTTTATTTCCTTCTATTTGCAGTTTAGCAATATCACTAAAGGTAAATTTAGAAAAATCATCAAATTTTATAACAGAACGACCTTTAATCTGCATATTGGAAATTTCAACTTTCCCTGGATTACTTCCAAAATCAACCCGTAATTTAGACATTTTATGAGTAGGCAATTCAAAAATTACCTCTTGCTGTCCGGCTTTTACCAATTTTTTAATCGACATTTTCTCATCAAATGAATCTGTTTCTTTGCGAGCATAAAATATCTGATAAAGAGTATCTTTTTGCAAATTAGTTTGAAATTGCACAATAAAAACCCGTTCACTCCACAAATTAGCAGACAGTGCAATCATACCAAATGTCATTATCAACGCAATTAAATATTTTTTTGAGCTTTGTTGAATTAATTTACTTATTTTTTTTTGTAATTTATTAATTCGCATTAAATTAGATTTCCTAAGTAGAATATGAGGTTTTGAGCTAGCATCCAAAATTAATTAAAAAATAAATTAGCAACCAAATAGAGGAAATCATCCTCTTTTCTGGCGAGAGATTGTATATTCAAATTCTCTTAAGTGCAAGACAAATTTCGCTAGCTAACCCGTTAAATTAAGTACTTATTCTTTTGAGAGTTCGGTGCCATTTAAATTAAATTTATTAAATTTCCCTCTGGTAAATACATTTTGCGATGAAATACTCAAAGATAAGTAAAAACCCCACAACTTTTTTGCTGCGGGGTTTTGGGATACAAATACCTAAATACTAAATCTCGCCGGCGGCGTAGCGTTTGGCCATTTCCGACATCGGTATTACTTTTATCTTATCGGCATGTCCGGCAGCTCCGAAAGCAATGTAACGAGCTTCGCATACTTTTTGCATTTCCTCAATCGCCGGTTTCAAATATTTGCGAGGATCAAACTCTTTGGGATTCTCGGCAAACATCTTACGAATGGCTCCGGTGATGGCCATGCGGCAATCGGTATCAACATTTACTTTGCGGACACCCGATTTAATACCTCTGACAATTTCTTCTACCGGAACACCATAGGTTTGCGGAATAGCACCACCGTAGGCATTAATCAAATCTTGCAACTCTTGCGGAACCGATGAAGAACCATGCATAACCATATGAGTATTGGGAAGTTTTTTGTGTATCTTCTCAATGGTTTCGATTGATAAAATTTCACCATCGGGTTTGCGGGTAAATTTGTATGCACCATGTGAAGTTCCGACCGCTACGGCCAAAGCATCCAACTTGGTTTCTTCCACAAAACGAGCCGCTTCGTCAGGATCGGTTACCAATTTTTTCTTATCAATTACGCCTTCGGCTCCGTGACCGTCTTCTTTGTCGCCTTTGCCGGTTTCCAAAGAACCGATAACGCCCAACTCACCTTCTACCGATGCACCGACGGCATGAGCTCTGGCTACGACTTCTCTGGTTACTTTAACATTATATTCAAAAGATGACGGGGTCTTACCGTCGGCTTCCAATGAACCATCCATCATTACCGAAGAATATCCGTTAACAATGGCCGATTGACAAATATCAACCGAGGAACCATGGTCTTGGTGAATGCAAATCGGCAACTCCGGAAACATTTCAATTCCGGCAGCAACCATGTGACGAATCATCGGGTCACCGGCAAATTTACGAGCACCGGTGGAGGTTTGCAAAATCACCGGAGCATTTACCTTACGAGCTGCCTGTAAAACGGCGATAACCTGTTCCATATCGTTAATATTAAAAGCCGGAACACCGTAGTTATTCTCGGCAGCGTGGTCTAATATTTGACGCATTGTTACTAAAGGCATTATTTTCTCCTTAAATCAAAAATTTTTAACTAAGATTAATATATAAAAACTATCTTCCTTTGCAAGTTATTTTCGCGATTTCAGTGCATCTTTTACCGCGTCGACAACCTCTTCCAGAGTTATGCCAAAATACTTATACAACTCTGCCGCCGGAGCCGAAGCACCAAAGCCGTCCATTCCGATAATATCACCGTTTAGTCCGACATATTTTTCCCAACCGAACTTGGAGGCTGCCTCAACGGCAATGCGGGGAGCTTGGCCCAATATTTCTTCTTGATAGGTAATGTCTTGGGCATCAAATAACTCGGCACAAGGCATTGACACGACGGCAACTTCTATCCCCTCTTCTTTTAATTTGTTGCGAGCCTCAACCGCCAAACCGACCTCGGAACCGGTAGCTATTAAGGTAGCTTGTCTTTTTTGGGCGTCACCGGCAATTATATAGGCTCCGCGAGCCGACATATTTAACTTGGAATCATGGCGAATGAGCGGCAAACTCTGACGGCTCAAGGCTAAAATAGCCGGAGTGTTTTCTTGTTCCAAAGCCAAAGCCCAAGCTTCTGCAGTCTCAACCACATCACAAGGGCGGAAAGTCAACATATTGGGCATTGCTCGAAAAGATGCCAACTGTTCAATCGGTTGATGAGTAGGTCCGTCCTCGCCAACACCTATGGAATCGTGGGTCATAACATAAATATTGTGCAAGCCCATCAATGAGGCCAACCGCATGGACGGTCGCAAATAATCCGAAAAGACAAAGAAGGTACCGCCGAACGGTATAATACCGCCGTGTAAAGACATACCGTTCATAATTGCCCCCATGGCATGTTCTCTGACACCATATTCGATATTATTACCGTTGTAATCTTTGGCTGTTATGGTCTTGCTTGCCTTAGTCAAAGTCATATTCGGTCCTGCCAAATCGGCCGAACCGCCAACCAACTGCGGAATGTGCGGCACGATAGCTTCAAGGCACATCTGTGAAGCTTTGCGGCTGGCGACACAAACATTGTCTTTAATAGCCTGGGCTTTCATTTTATCTAATTCTTTATCCCAGCCTTTAGGAAGTTTGCCCGATATAACATCCTTAAACTCTTTGCCTTTGGCCTTGGCTCTTTTCTCCCACGTTTCGTCCAAGCCGACACATCTTTTACCGGCCAAACGCCAGGCATTCAAGATCTCGGCCGGAACTTCAAACGGTTCGGCACTCCAACCTAGATTTTCTCTCATTGCGGCAAGCTCGTCGGCTCCGAGCGGTGAACCGTGGCATTTGGGAGAGTTGCATTTATTGGGGGCTCCGTAACCGATAATGGTTTTGCAGGCTATCATGGTCGGACGATCAGACTTTTGAGCTTTTTTAATAGCTTTTTCGATTTGGGCATAATCGTGTCCGTCGATTGAAATTGTATTCCAGCCATTAGCCTTGAAACGAGCTATCTGATCGGTTGAAGAGGCAATATCAACATGGCCGTCAATGGTAACATTATTATTGTCCCAAAAAGCTATAAGCTTATTTAATTTCCAGTGACCGGCCAAAGAAATTGCTTCTTCGGATACACCTTCCATCAGACATCCGTCACCCATAATCACATAGGTATAGTGATTGCATACATCTTCGCCATATTTAGAAGCAATAATTCTTTCGGCCAAGGCCATACCTACCGCTGAAGATATACCTTGTCCCAATGGACCGGTAGTAATGTCTATCCCCTCGAGATGTCCATACTCGGGGTGCCCCGCCGTCTTAGCTCCGAGCTGGCGAAAATTTTTCAAATCGTCAATGTCTATATCTTTATATCCCATAAGATAAAACAGAGAGTAAAGCATGGCCGAGGCATGGCCTGCCGACAATACAAAACGGTCGCGGTCAAACCATCGCGGATTTTGCGGATTTACCTTGAGATATTTGCCAAACAAAACCGTTGCCACATCGGCCATGCCCAAAGGCATTCCGGGGTGACCGGACTTGGCTTTTTCTATCATCTCGGCGGCCAAAAATCTTACGGCATTGGCCATCTGCTTCTTTTGATTATCGCATGAACAAAAAAACATTACTTTCTCCAATTTGTGTTACTGACATTTGCTACAGGTGTTGCAGGAATTTTGCGGCGGGGTCGGCTTTTTTATAAAAAAGCTCTTTCTGCCGCCGTAAAAAACTTCATCATCCGAAACATCAATATAAATATTTTCGGTTTTTATTTCACCAGAGGGTAAAGGCTCTTCCTCGTCCAAGTATTGGTAGTATATATCAAACATTGAGCGAGCTTTGGCTCTCTCGGACGGAGTTAATACCAACCCCAATCTGATGTCAAAATCACCATACGGCAACTTGGGTATTCGGGTTAGAGTACGGCGTCCTTTGATAACCTCTTCTTTTGAAGACTGCGGAATATTCAAAACCTGAGAAAATTCTTTGACCCCGAGATAATCCTCGGCATTAATTGAAGTTTTGACATAAAAATTAACATCCAATGAGGTTGTATCATCGGCTTGTAAGCGTCTGACCTTAAACAAAGGTGTAATCACGGCATAACGACGATTATTGGAAGAATGCGTAAAACAGTAACTCTCATATCCGATTAAATTTATTTGAAAAATATCGGAAGCCCCGTTGTTTTGAAAAACGCGGCCGGCATCTTGCGGAATACTTATTTGCGGGCAACCGTCAACTTCCTCTTGCGACCATAAAGAACAGCCGCCGAGCATTAAAACAAACATCGTTACCAGTAATTTATTCATCGGACTCATCCTGAAACTAAAACATATCGCTAAATATAATTTACATATTTGCTTTTGTAAAGAAGGCTACCAACTCGCTGTGATTAGAATAAACAAATTGGTCAACCATGGTAACTTCTTTGAGCTCATAGCCTCCGTTCATCAGCTTTTTGGCGTCATTTACAAAAGTTGCGGGATTACAAGAGATGGCAACAATTATATCGGGTTTATATGACGAATCCGCCAGAGCCTGACACTGTGCCGCGGCTCCGGCTCTGGGCGGGTCAAATACTACCGCATTAACACCTTTCAATTCATCGTCTTTGAGCGGATATTTAAATAGGTTGCGGTTTATGATTTTGACATTTTTTATCTGATTGGCATTAAGCGATTTTTGAAAACCGTTTAGCAAAGCTTGAGACGAATCCGAAGCTATAATATTAACATCAGAATCGGAACATAAAATATAAGAAAAAGTGCCGACACCGCAAAACAAATCGGCGATATTGCCTTTTACATCATGCAAATATTTTTTGACCAAACCGCATAAAGTTTCTTCTCCCTCTTTGGATGGTTGCAAAAAAGTACCGGCCGGAATGGATACAAAATACTCTCCGATTTTAACTTCGGGGTGCAATTTTTCAACGACTGTTTCGGCATTAGAATCGGATGAGCGGCGGTGCGAAATGCGTATAACGGCGTTATCTTGATGAGCTTTTTCGAAAATTATCTGACGGTGATTTAATTCCAACGGGGCGTCATATTCCAACACAATATCAATACCATTGTCTGCAGCACAAATAAAAACATCACCTTTTCTTACATATTCGTTGATAATTTTTTTGCCTTTTTTCAGCTGGTACGGCTCAAAGCAAATATCCTCTATCAAATCACGAACAAACGGCAAAATATCGTTGATATCTTTCCGCAAAGAGCAACATCTTGAAACATCAACAATCTCTTTACTTGACTTTTGATTAAACCCCAAAACCAATTTTCCTTTGGAATAGGAAAAAGCCATACTCAAGCGGCGGCGGGTGCCGTCATTAATAAAAACAGGAGAATTTATGACATATCCGTCGCCCAGCGGTTTTAATATTTTGGCAAAATTGTCAGACTTTAGCTTCTGATATTCCGTGGAACTTAAATCACGGTATGAACAACCACCGCAAATCTCGGCAAACTCACATTCCATTTTTTATTCCTTATCAATATCCAACCCGATGTCTTTGGCATCTACTCCGTCAAGCAAGGATATCTCGGCAGTATTTTCTTTATCGTATATCGGGTGAATGTTGCGTTTTTCATCTTTATTTGCCTGTTGACCATTTTTTTCAAATTGCTTCAAATCTTCTTTGACGAACAATTCTACTCGATTACGACCATTCTGTTTTGCCCTATATAAAGCCTCGTCTGCCGTTTTTACCAACATATCAACATTATCGGAAATATCAGATGATGACACGCCGATTGAAACGGTAAATCTAACCTCTTGGTTGTCATCGGAGTGAACCACTATCGAGGCAATACTTTCACGCAAGCGATCGGCAACCTTATAGGCCTGTTCTGCCGTAATGTCGGGCAAGAATACAACGAACTCTTCACCGCCGTAACGAGCTACAATATCTTTGTCTCGCAGTGCTTTTTCGGCTTTGGCGGCCAACTCTATCAACACTCTGTCACCGGTTTTGTGCCCGTAGGTATCATTGACACGTTTAAATAAGTCGGCATCAAGCATAAGCACGCTGTAATGGCTGCCGCTGTCTTTGGCTTTGATAATCTGCTTTTTGACCTCTTCTTCAAAATAACGGCGGTTATAAAGTGAGGTCAGCGGATCTCGAGTGGCCTGATTCTGCAATAAATTTTCGCGGTTTTTGCGTGATGTAATGTCTTGAAATGCCGAGTATAAAGCCACATCATAATTATAATCTATAATATTGGCCGAAGTTAAAAGCCAAAACGGCGTGGCGTTACCCGGAGTCTTTATCAGCACATCAAAATCCTGTACTTCTTTTTTCTCCTCAAGCCGCTCCAACAGTAGACGACGATTATCGGAATCGGCAAAAAAATCTTTGAGATAATATTTATCGACTTCTGCCTGATTGATTCCAAACAGTTTGGCCGCGTTGTCATTGGCCAAAATTATTCGGTCATCTCCCAAACGCGAAATTATAATCGGAAAAGGCGAAGACTTGATAATCTCTTCAATGCGGCGATTGTACCTGGCAATCTCCTGATTGGCCTTATCAAGCTTTTCGGCACAGATATTTTGGCTCATCAGTAAAAATCCGGCGGCAAACAATATATAAGAAAACGGTGAAACATACCATGGTGTGTAAATTCCGAAGAATTTTGATAAAATAATAACCGCCAAACAGCATGATACCGCAAAAGCCATGACGAATCCGCCGTTGTGAGAAGAAGAAAATCTGGAGGCGAATCCTATGGACAGATAAATAAAAGATACCAAGGGGAAAATAAACCGCATATTATTAACAATGTCTCCGGCAGGTATTACCAGTGTGTATAAAATGATTGCACCGCCGCCGAGACCTCCTAATATCCATACCGGTAAAAATGAGACATCTTTTTTGGATGACCCGTTGATAAAACTTGATGCCGAAAGCATCATAAAAATCATGGAGGCCAAAAACATCAACAACTCAAACATTATCAGTACTTCGACCGAGCTGCCCTGCTCATAGGCCGAAACTGCCGATTTTTCAAAAAGCACCCCAAATATGTCAAAAACTATCGCTGCTATAAAATAACTTATCGGCGACAATAGGTTGTCATTCCTGGCGGCATATACTGCTGAAAACAATAAAAACAAAAACGCAAAAACACTTAAGGTCGTACCGCCTGCTTGCGAAAACATTTCAAAACTTCCCATATCGTCTCCTTCTTATACCCCTTGCGAATGCTCGCAGTTTATACCAATTTTGTTAATATATAATAAAATTTAGCAAAAAATTGATGAATATTTAATTTTTTTAAGTTACCATATTCTCAACTTTGAAAAACAAAGGGTGGAGAATCATGAACCAAAATATACCTTGCCATTTGAGCAATAATCTGGAATTTGACTATAAAAGAAAACCGGCTTTTGTTACCGATAAAGCAAAATTAAGGTCGTTGTGGCCGGGAATCGTTTTCGGTGCCTTGCTGTTCTTGCTCGGCCTTTATGAATGGCTTGATATGTTCAGAAGCGGCGGCGAAGAAATTATGCCCAAAGATACGGCCTTAATATATAAACCGATCTTGGCCGTATGGTTCTTCGACCTCTGCTTTGCTTTGGTCGGTGCCGGAATGGTCGTTACAAATATTTTGTTGTTTTTGCGTTATAACAAATACAAATTTGTCGGTAAAAAAATATCCATCATTAAAAGGCCGGTGTTCCGCGATAAAGTGGTAATGAGCGAAGAGCTTAAAAATTATACCGGAGTTCGCTTCAGAGTTGAATTCCTGCAATCGGGCTTCTTAACAAAAAATCGCTATATAATCGAACTGTATCATCCCAATCCGGAAAAAATTGTTCCGCTTTACCTGTCTACCTCGGCCAAAGGCGTGAGAAAAAAATGGAAAGAATACGCCAAATATTTTAAACTGCCGGCTCTGATTAATGTCGAAAAAGGATTAAAAGTCATTGAGCTTAAAGATTTGAACAAGTCCGTCGCTCAGCAATATAAAGCCGGACTGATTAAAGATGAATATGACAGCTATGCCAACCTACCGGCTTCGGTTTCTTTTGTCAGAAAAAGAGATAAGATGGTGCTTAAAGTCAGAAAAATTTTATGGGATGCATATAATCTATTGGCTTGGTTGGCAATAATCATGGTCGGATTTGTGTTGGCGGTAATACTTGCAAACCTCGATAATTTCAAAGATGAATCGACGTCAAGCATCTATACGCTCGTTGGCGTTGCAACCATCATAATCGTCGCCGCCGTGCAAGTGCTGTTCCGTAAAGAAAAATTGGTTATCAAAAAAAATAAAATCGTAAATACCCACAAGTATATGCTGTTTTCTACCAAGCACAACCAAATGTTTAAAAAAGACATTGAAGAAATTGAAGTTACGCAAAATCCGGCAACCGGAAGATTTTTCGTATCAATAATTTCGGATGACAACACCATTACTTTCGGAGCTAAATTACCGATTGAAGACCTAAAGTGGATAAAAAGCTTTTTAATTCACGAAATAATATAAAAATTACTTTACCTTGACGGAATATTTTTGTATATATTCCGCAGTTACTTCGGCTTTTTTATGGAGATAATGATGAAAAAAAATAAATTGCAAGCCCAAATTGAAGAAGATGCCTTGCTGCGTGAGGTGGTTGAAGATGTTAAAAATGACCAGTTTCGACAAATGTGGGATAAATACGGGCTGTTTATCATAATTGCTGTTGCCGTTATTCTTACCGCGACCGTCAGCTTTGAGGGTATAAGAAATTGGCAGATGAAAAAGAATCAAGAGCTGTCCAATGCTTATGCCGTTGCTTTGTCCTTGCAAAATCAGGGACGGTTTGATGAAAGTTTGCAAATTTATAATGAGCTGGCCGAAAATGCCTCCGGTATTTATGCCGATATTGCCAAAATGCAAATCGCCAATGTCTTTATTGAACAAAACAAAACCGACGATGCAATGGCTATTTTGCAAAACCTTATAAGTGATACGGCGACCTTACCGGAAATGCGTGATATTGCGGCTCTTAAATTAGCCTCTTATAAACTCGACAACAATGCCCCCGCAGATGAAATCGCGGCTTTGCTCACACCTTTAACTCTGGGTGACAATCCTTCGAATATCGCCAAAGAACTTTTGGCAATGCTTTATATCAGAGAAAATGATATGGCAAAAGCAAAAGAAATGTATGAAAGTATTGCTTCTTCCGAAAACGCTCCCGATAATATGAAGGCTCGTGCTCTGGATATGGCAAACCTGTTAAGTGAAACTAAATAATTGCGGAAAATAATCATGAAAAAATTTGTTATTTTATGCTCGGTTGCGGCTCTTGTCTCCGGATGTTCATATTTTGATAAGGATCCTTTGCAAATTGATGGTGTCAGACAGAGGGTGATAAGAGAAAATAAAAACTTGCAACCGGAATATACGGCAGGACAATTTAAGATTAGATTGCCCAAAGCATTAGAAAATTCCAGTTGGCAACAAAGCGGTTGTAATGCCGAACATGCTTGCGGACACCTAAAAGCCGGCGGAAACCTAGATGAAATTTGGCAGGAAAGTTTTGGTGAAGGTTCGTCAAAAAGAAACCCGATTGTAACCAACTATGTTTCTGTCGACGACAAATTATTTACTATGGATGCCGAGGCTTTGGTCACGGCTTTTGACTTAAGCAAAGGAAAAATATTGTGGGAAAGAAAACTAAAACCACAAAACAAAGAAGCCAAGAATTCATCCCTGTTGGGCGGCGGTATAGCTGTTTATGACGGTAGGATTTTTGCGGCGACCGGTTTCGGAGAATTGTTTGCCTTGGATTACCAAGACGGCAAAATCCTGTGGCAACAAAATTTGCATTCTCCGTTGCGAGCCGCTCCGAGTGTTGATGATGAGCTGGTTATCGTGCAAACTTTTGATAACGGCATCTACGCGATTAAAATAGTCGACGGCTCAATCTTGTGGAAAGATAAAATAGAAGCCGAAACCACTACCATTATCGGCGGAGCCTCTCCGGCCTATTCTCCTGCCGATGACCTGGTAGTTGCCGCTTTTTCGAACGGACAGTTGCAGGCCTATAAGGCATCAACCGGCACTCCTTTGTGGGCAGCATGGCTAACCTCGAGTTCGACTACGGAATCTTTGGCCGATATTACTTCAATTAAAGCCAATCCGGTAATTAATGACGGAAAAGTTTTTGCCGTCGGATATAACACTCCTTTAGCCGCCATTGATATGCGTACCGGTGTTAAGGTTTGGCAAAAAGAAATTGCCGCGGCCAATCAACCTTGGGTGGCCGGCAATATCTTGTTTGTTCTGACCAATGACAATGATTTGGTGGCAATTAACAAAAACGAAGGTAAAATCATTTGGACAACCATTTTACCGGTTGCCAACGAAGACGGAGAGCAAGTTACTTTGAAAGGTCCGGTTTTGGCAAATGATGCATTATTGGTTGTTACCTCAAACGGCAAGCTGTTTTCCGTGTCGCCTTATAACGGCAGAATTATGGGTGTTGCCGAAGTTGAAGAAGGTATCGTATTTGCTCCGGTTGTGGTAAAACAATCTTTGATTTTGGCAACCGATGAGGCGGAAGTAACGGTTTATAGGTAGTTAATAATGGTCTTGAAAGTTGCAATCATCGGTCGGGCCAATGTCGGCAAATCTACCCTTTTTAACCGCTTGGTCGGCAGAAAAGCGGCGATTGTGCACGATCGTCCGGGGGTTACCCGTGATCGTAAATCGGCTGATGCAAAAATCAGAGATTTGCCGCTTAAAATAATTGATACGGCAGGTTATGAGGATGCCGAGGCCGATGCCATCGAGACCAGAATGTGGGCACAAACCCAAAAAGCAATCACCGAAGCTGATGTGGTGCTGTTCTTGATTGATGCAAGAGACGGATTGCAACCATATGATGAGCATTTGGCAAATTTGGTCAGACAAACCGGAAAAAAGGTTATTTTATTGGCCAACAAGTGCGAAGGCAAATTACAAGAAGACAGTATTTTTGAAGCTTATAAATTAGGATTTGGGCAACCGATTGCCTTTTCGGCCGAACACGGTTTGGGAATGCAAGACTTGTATGACTTGCTAAAAGAAGAAAACGACAAGCTAGATGAAATTGAGCCAGAAGAATCGGAAAGTGAAGAAAATTCTGACAAACCATTGCAACTAGCAATCGTCGGACGGCCTAATGTCGGAAAATCGACCTTGGTTAATGCGTTGCTTAATGAAGATAGGATGTTAACCGGTCCGGAAGCCGGTGTTACCAGAGACGCCATAAGCAACGAATTTGTTTATCAGGGAAGAAAAATCAACTTGGTTGATACTGCCGGCTTGAGAAGACATTCAAGAGTTGATGACGGATTAGAAAAAATGTCGGCAGCTGCAACCAAGCATGCGGCATTTATGGCTCAAGTGGTAGTGTTGGTATTAGATGCCGACGGAGTATTGGACAAACAAGATTTGACTATTGCCAGACAAGTTTTGGACGAAGGCCGAGCTCTTGTTATTGCTCTTAACAAATGGGATATTGCCAACAGAAAAGAAGCTTTGGATAAATTAAATTATAAACTTAAAACATCGCTCACTCAGGCTGAGGGAATTCCGACAGTTACCATCTCTGCTTTGAAAAAAGAAAATTTAGATAAGTTAATGCGAGCAGTATTTAAGATTTATGATAGATGGAATACCAGAATTCCGACATCACCTTTGAACCAGTGGTTTTCTGATATTTTAGACAATAATCCACCACCGCTGGGTAAAAATAAACGCCGTATTAAATTAAAGTATATAACCCAAGCCAAAAACAGACCTCCGGCATTTTACATATTTTCGAGCAATCCGGAAGGACTGCCGGATTCTTATTTGCGTTATTTGATTAACAGTCTGCGTGATACTTTTGATTTGGGCGGTATTCCAATTAGAATGACGGTACGCAAAACCGGAAATCCTTATGCAGATAAGGGATAAGAGTAATGCTTGAAACGGCAGAGTATAATGAGAGTGAAAGCACTCCGTTAGCAGAGCAACTGCAAAAAAATGCCGAAAAAGAAGCGTTAGATTCAGGTTTGCCATTTATAGAGGCTAAGAAAAAAGGCCTAAGTAAATATAATGAAGTAAAACGTCAACATGCTATAGAGTTTTTGAATAAAATCCAACAACAGCTGGATACTTTGTCAAACCAAACTATTGCCAATCTTCTTAAGGCGCTGATTGCTCTTGGCCTATCAATCGATGATGAAGAAGAATTAGAATACTGGCTTAACATGTTAACCAGAGAAGTTTTGCTGCGTCTTAATGATTATTTTAATCAACGCAGTACATTATCGCTTTGGAAACAAATTAACTCTCAAATAACACCGGAAAAGTCAAACTTTTTTGCAGCAAGCGATATATCTGCTTTAAGTGATATTGTTAAATCTCTTAAGCGGGTAAACATGGCTAAAAGAAAAAGTATGGTCGGTAAAAACAGAATAGATAAATTTTTAGGCAAAATGCAAGATACCCTAAATAATGATTTAAAATTGCAAAAAGACAAACAACGACAATCCTCTAAAAGAAAAAAGAACCAAAATTCTCAAGAAGATAATGCTCTTGATATATTGAAAAATAAAATGACCGCAGAAGGAATTGAGTCCGGTGGGCGCTACTGGACCGAAGTTATCGCCGATTTTGAAATGGCAACAGATAAAAACGGATTTGCGCGAAACTGGGGGGTTGATAATGCCAGACGGAATGAGTGCGACATTCAAAAAATTAACGAACTGCGAGGTATAGAAGCTAAAAAACAAAGGAAAACCGAGCAACAAGAATTAAATGTGGCAAAAGAGCGTGAACTATCGCGTCAGCAAGATGAAAATCAAAAACGCCTTAAACAAGAAAAAGAGCGACAAGATAATATCAAAAACAATAATAAAGATAAAATCGAAAAAGAATTTCAAAATTCGGCAAACCGAAAGGCTGCCGAAAAATATGCCGAACAGAAGCAAAAAAAGACCGGCAAGCCCTTAGATGATAAAGATATTAAAATGATGAAAATAAAAGCGATCGGAAGGAGCGGACGATAAATATATTATCCTTTACCGTCATTCTCGGGCTTGTCCCGAGAATCTAATGAAGCAATGTGACAATAGCTTATGAGACCCTCGGAACAAGTCCGAGGGTGACATATAAAGAAGTGTCATTCTCGGGCTTGTCCCGAGAATCTATAAAAAGGGAGATCCTCGGAATAAATCCGAGGATGACAATTAATCACTCTAAATCACTTACCGTAAATTCTAACTTTTTGCCATAAAACTTAAGCAATCGTTGATAAATATTGGTGCGGCGTTTTTTACCTTGTTCCATATCATATATCATCTGTATCGACAAAGGCGACATTAGTGCAACTTCTTGAATGCTCAAACCTCTTTCTTGTCTGAATTTTCGCAATTCAATCGACAATTTTTCTCTTAATTCTTGTTTTAGATTCACAGTTTTAACTCCTTTATTTTTGTTTATAAATT
>CASEYY010000021.1 GCA_949292335.1 uncultured Pseudomonadota bacterium | reverse complement strand
TAACAACAAAATGTCTTTTATTATTTTGAACTTATAAAAATAAGGTTGTCTTTCATTGCGTGTTTGCAAATCATTAATTTTTTCAGTTTGGTAGTTTATTTTGTTTTTTGCCTTATCTATAGCTAGTTTAGCCGCATCAAGTTCTTTAAATAAGTTATAAACATCAATATTCATGTTAGCCTCTAAAGATGTTGAATTTTAGAGGACAGATGATAGTAAATAAGGATTTAATTTTTTGTAAAATGTATCTGACATATTTGTCGCATAATGTATATTATGAATATTTTATTGCGGGTGTAGCTTTTGTTATCTTTGCAATTTGAATATTTGTATTATTTTTTTGATAATACTTCTCGCAATATCGGCAAATATATCTTTTTTGCTTTCTCCAGCAATTCTTTCTCAGACAGATACCTGATGTCTTTTTTTATCTGTTGCATCTTACAACAACAATCTACTTTTTGGCTTTCATCATTTAACATTATAATCGAATATTCGCGATATAACGACAACAAGATAAAATTTGCTTTTGCAACATCATCTATTTCGTCCTCGGATAAGCTTATTTCCATTGGCTTCCTCTTTTTACGATTATTACCTGTTGTCATTTCAATATCTTAGCATATTCTTTTCTTATGATTTTGTATATTTTCTTACCGCTGTGTCCGCGTTCGGCAACAATAATTAAACGCGAATTAATCAATTTTTTGCTTAATTCCCATGCGGCTTTGACCGGACATACGAAATCCAAACGATTATGGATGATAACTGCCGGTATATCCTTGATTTTTCCTATATTTTTCATAATTTCATCTTCTTTTAGGAAGAAATCTCCGGCACTGTAGTGCATATATATTCTCTGCGAATTCAATTCTTTTTCGCTTAGTTCCGTATTTTGAGCAAATTGCGGATTTAAACTGCCGCATATCCGTTCATAATAGCCGTAATGATTAGCAGCATCAAGCTGCTCTTCTATATTAACAGATTGGATTAATTTGTTATAATAACTTGTTATTTTCCCTTTTGATTTTTCTTTCATATATTCAACAAATTCCGGATAGAAATTGCCGTTGCCTAAAAATTCCCACTCCCTGCTTGCCTTATTGGCCAAAAATATTTGTGATAACAGCAAACCGGACACTTTATCGGGATTCATTTCTGCCCATAACAGTGCTAAAGTTGAGCCCCAAGAACCTCCCCATAATATTACTTTTTGCTCTAATTTCAAATAATTATACAATCTATTTACATCATTTAACAAGTCGGTAGTCGTATTGTTTTCTGTTTTACCGGCAGGTATGGAACGACCGCTTCCTCTCTGGTCAAACATTATTACCCGATATTTCTTCAAATCAGCTATCTTTGCCCTCGCTGCCTTGAAACTCCCTCCGGGGCCACCATGAAATACAATTACCGGCACTCCTTTCGGATTGCCAAACTCCGCATAATATACCAAATGGCCGTTTTCTTCCGGCAAAAAGCCACTGTTAAACGGTTGGGGGTCGAAAAATTTACTCCAAAACATTATTCTGCTTCCTTTCGCGGCTTACAACCGCAATAATTCTGATTATACAGTTCCAAATCCTTTATTAGTTGCTGTCTTAGCTCCTGCATGCCGCCTTTGCGACCTTCTATCTCTAAATATGGTAATCCGGCTTTGGTAGCTTCTTCGTGAGCCACCAGATTAACTTGGGCTAAATCTTTGTATCTTGAAACACCCAGAACACTGGCTACGGCCTCAAAACCGTTTTCTTTAGCGTAGCGAAAGGCTCTTCCTAACCTCATCCCGAAACATACCGAACACCTCTCTGCTCTTTCGGGTAAATCTTCCAGACCTTTGGTCAGTTCGCACCATTTATCGTTGTCATATTCCAATTCGATAAACTTTACCCCGTATCGTTGACACAACCTCTCGTTTTCGTCACATCTTTTTCTGTATTCCGCCAAAGGTCTGATGTTGGGATTGTAAAACAATACCTCAAAATCAGCTCCCTCCTCTGACAATTTCTTTATAACCGCACAAGAACACGGAGCACAGCATGACAACAATAAAAAACGCATTTTTCTTGATTTCCTTTCTTTTCAAGATTATAAAATTTGCAAAAGTTTATGCAACTTCTATTTGAGGTTTATCAATGGAAAAATTCAAAAATATCCTTATTCTCACCGGTGCCGGAATTTCGGCAGAATCCGGATTGGCTACATTCAGAGCCGCCAACGGATTATGGAATAATCACAAAGTTGAAGATGTGGCTACTATCGAAGCTTTTCAAAAAAATCCGCAATATGTCCACGAGTTCTACAACGACCTTAAAAAAGAGTTGCAAAATGCCAAGCCCAATCCGGCTCATCTGGCCATAACTCGCCTGCAAAACGAGTACAAAGATGCAAACATCAATATAGTCACACAAAATGTTGATACCCTACATGAAAAAGCCGGTAACCGCAATATTTGGCATGTCCACGGACAAATTAATCAAGCGGTTTGCTTAAATTGCGGGCATATTCTTGAAACTTTTGCCGATGTTGATACCGAAACCATCTGCCCGAATTGTCAGGTTCAGGGAATGATGAAGCCTAATATCGTTTTCTTCGGCGAAAACTTGCTTTACATGGACAAAGTTGACAATCTGCTCAGAAACTGTGATCTTTTCTTGTCAATCGGTACTTCCGGCGTGGTATTTCCGGCAGCGGCTTTTGTGCAAACGGCCAAATATCACGGGGCCAAGACCTTGGAATTTAATCTCGAGATGACTTCAAACAATTTTTACTTCGACCGTCATATCTTCGGTCCGGCCGGGACTACCCTGCCCGCGTTTGTCGATGAAATGATTAATTCAATCAAAACTTCCGATTAAGCTCCCAATTCCACGCGGTGCGGATAATATCTTCTATTTTGGTATATTCCGCTTGCCAGCCTAAAACTTCTTTGGCCAGCCTGTTATCGGCATATAATACTGCCGGATCGCCGGCACGTCTTGGAGCAATTACCGTCGGACATCTTTTACCGCTTACTTCTTCTGCCGCTTTAATAATCTCTTTAACCGAAGTGGCAACTCCGGTACCGAGATTTATAAAGCCTTGGTATTCATCCAGCTTCTCTAACGCCTGCATATGAGCTTTGGCTAGATCATTGACATGGATATAATCCCTTAAACAAGTGCCGTCTTTGGTATTGTAGTCATCACCAAAGATTTTTATATTTTCTCTCTTACCCATAATGGCTTGCAAAACTATCGGAATCAAATGGCTTTCAGGGTTATGACTTTCGCCGATTAAACCGCTTTCATCAGCTCCGGCAGCATTAAAATATCGTAAAGCTATATATTTTAACCCATAGGCTTTTTGATAGTCTTGAAATATTTTTTCTATGGTTAACTTGGTTTGCCCGTAAGGATTTATCGGAGCTTGTGGATGTTTTTCATCTATCGGGGTATATTGCGGATTGCCATAAGTAGCACAAGTGCTTGAAAAAACTATCTTATCTACATTATTATTGTTTATAACATCAAGCAAATTCAGAGTTCCGATAACATTATTGCGATAATATTTGGCTGGGTTTTCAACACTTTCTCCAACCAATGAATAAGCCGCAAAATGAATTACCGCATCAACCTTATTGTGCTTAAAAACCTCTTCCAACGAGTTTTTATCCAATAAATCAGCCTTTATTAAATCGGCATCCAAAACCGCCTCTTTGTGCCCGCAAGACAAGTTATCAACGGCAAAAGCATCATAACCGCATTCTCTTATATATTTTAATGTATGCGAGCCGATATAGCCGGCTCCACCCATTACCATTACTCTTCCCATTTTAAACTCCTTCTCACATAAAATTATGTTCCATAATTTAGGCAATATTTTACTTTTTGTAAAGCTCTCAAAATTATACTCCCTTGTGATAAATTACTTTACTTTTTGTTTTTAAAGGGTTAAAAACCCACTGTTTGTTTTTTATGATAACGGTGAAATAAATGATAAAAGATTTAACCAGAGGAAATCCGATAAAACTTATTATCCTCTTTGCACTACCGGTTCTCGTCGGTAATATTTTTCAACAACTTTTTCAAATTTCCGATATCCTCATCGTCGGAAGATTACTCGGTGTTAAATCTCTGGCCGCCGTCGGTTCTTCGGCTCCGATTTTCTTTATGTTCCTGATGGTCGCTTTCGGGTTCACCGCCGGACTTACCATCATCACCGCTCAGAGATTCGGCGCTCGTGATGTGCAAGGCATTAAATCTTCGGTCTTTCATTCCCTTATTGCCGCCGTTGCTTTAAGCTTAATTATTTCCGCCGCTTTACTGCTTTTTTTACGCCCCTTGCTAAAATTAATGAATGTGCCGGAAGAAATTATGGAAGAAGCTCATATCTTTATGCTCATCTTGGGTCTCTCCATTACTTTTATTGTCCTTTATAACCTTTTATCCGGCTTTATCAGAGCTTTGGGTGATTCTAAAACACCGTTGTATTTTCTGATAGTTTCTTCTTTGCTCAATATTATCCTAAACTTCTTCTTTATTTATAATCTCAAACTCGGTGTCGCCGGCTCGGCCTGCGGAACTTTTTGTTCCATGATCGTTACCGTTATTGCCTGCGTCGTATTTATTGCCAAGAAATTTCCTTTACTTAAAATATCTCGTAAAGATTGCCACTATAACCATAAGTTCATGATGGAACACCTTAAAGTCGCCGCTCCCATGGCTTTGCAGTTTTCTATACTGGCTTTGAGTATGATGATTATCCAAAGCGTTTGTAACTCCTTTGGTACCGATGTCATTGCCGGATTTACCGCCGCCATGCGTATCGAGCAACTTTCGACCCAACCTTTGTTTGCTTTGGGTATTGCTTTTGCTACTTTCTCGGCTCAAAACTATGGTGCTGCTCTGATTAGAAGAATTCGTCAGGGTGTGCGTCAGGCTCTATTAGCTTGCTTAATCTTGAGTATCATAATAACTCTTAGCGTCAGATTCTACGGTGCTCACTTTGTATCGGCATTTATTGACGGCGGTGATATGAATATCATTAATATCGGTGAACAGTATCTTATGATCAGCTCTTATTTTTACTTCTGCCTTTCTTGCATTTTTATTGCTCGTAATGCCTTGCAAGGTATGGGAAGAACCAATATTCCGCTTGCTTCCGGAATTGTTGAGCTTTTGGTCAGAGCTTTTGCCGCAATCTATTTGGCACAGAATATCGGCTATGTCGGCATATTCTGGGCCGGCCCGATTGCTTGGTTGGGCGGTGCTTTAGTGGTTTGTACCGGATACTTCTATATTATATCCAAGCTCAATCCGACCGAAATGCGTAAGATATTCTTAAAAAAACATATGTTAAAATATCATAATGACCCTCTGTCATAACCTTTTGGGGAGTTAACAATGACTTTTTGCCCGCCTGATAAATCTTGTAATAAATGCCCGAGATTGCTTGAATTTAGAAGTGGCAATATCAAAAAATTTCCAAATTATTTTAATGCTCCGGTGCCGCCGTTCGGCAATCTTGATGCCGAAATCCTTATCGTCGGACTTGCTCCGGGGCTTAACGGTGCTAACCAGACCGGCAGACCTTTTACCAATGATTACGCCGGTGATGTCTTGTATCCTATTTTAAAAAAATATGGCTTAGCTAAAGGGAACTACGGCAAAAGAGCCGATGACGGGTTTGAGCTTATTAACACCAGAATTACTAATTCGGTGAAATGCGTACCGCCACAAAATAAGGTTACCGGTGATGAAATAAAAGCCTGCGGAACATACCTGATTGAAGAAATTTGCAATATGCCTAATCTCAAGCTTGTCTTGACCTTGGGCAGTGTGGCTCACAATGCGGTTTTGGGCGTTTTGGGATATAAAAAATCCACTTTCAAATTTGCTCACGGCTCAATCCATAAGCTCGATAAACATAACCTCATTATGCTCAATTCTTATCATACCTCGCGGTATAACATCAATACCGGTGTTTTGACCTATCAAATGTTTGATGATATTATCAAAAAAGCTTGCGAGCTCATTAAAGCCTAGTAAGAAATTCCGGCAAATCCCATAAAGGCCATTGATAATAAAGCTGCCGATATTAATACTATCGGAGTGCCTTTGAGTGCTTGAGGAATATCCGTCCTATCAAGTCGTTCTCTGATTCCGGCAAAAATGACTATTGCCAAGGTAAAACCGATGGCCGAGGCTAAAGTGTAACATATTCCGGCTATCAAAGTATAATTTTTTTGAATAGTTAAAAGAGCAATACCCAAAACCGCACAGTTTGTGGTTATCAACGGCAAAAATATTCCCAAGGACTGATACAAAGCCGGAGAGGTCTTTTTAATAACCAGTTCGACCATTTGCACCAACGAAGCTATCACCAAGATAAAGGTGACCGTTGTCATAAATTTTAAGTCATATGGTTGCAAAAAAGTATAATAAATCAAGTAAGTAACCGTGGTAGCCAAAGTCATCACAAACATAACCGCAAAGCCCATGCCCAAAGCGGTAGATATCCTTTTTGATACTCCCAAAAACGGGCAAATACCCAAAAATTGCGACAATATGATGTTGTTTACAAAAATTGCGGTAATAAATATCATCAGATAGGACATGGCTACTTAACTCCTCGTATCTTGTTAACCACAATTATAATTCCGGCTAAAGCCAAAAATGCTCCGGGAGGCATTATAAACAACAGCATTGGATGAGCTTCTTCGCCGACAAATGACCAACCAAAGATTGAACCGTTACCCAAAATTTCTCTGATTGCCCCCAAAGTGGTTAAGGCAAAAGTAAACCCTACTCCCATACCTACGGCGTCAAGAAAAGACTGCCAAACGCTGTTTTTGGACGCAAAAGCTTCGGCTCGCCCCAATATTATACAATTTACCACAATCAACGGAATATAGATTCCCAAAGCCTGATACAGTGATGGCATATAAGCCTGCATCAGCATTTCAATAACCGTCACAAAAGAAGCTATGATAACGATAAAGCTTGGTATTCTCACAATATCGGGTATCAGTCGTTTGACCGCCGAAATTCCGATGTTTGACATAATCAGTACAAATGCCGTGGCAAGCCCCATGCCCAAACCGTTGAGAGCAGAGGTTGAAACACCTAAAGTCGGGCACATGCCCAACAGCATAACAAATGTCGGATTTTCTTTGAAAATTCCGCGAGTCAAATTTGATATACTTGCATTAATCATCTGCATCATTCCCCGTCGTAAAATTGCTAAAGGCATCGTAAGCTCTTTCCAAAGCCTTGATTACGGCTCGCGAGCTTATGGTGGCCGCAGTTACGGCATCTATTTCTCCGCCGTCTTGTTTTACTTTCATAATTTGGTGAGCAGGATAAAAACCGGAAAATTGTTCTTTGAATTTCGGTTCATCGACCTTACTGCCTAACCCCGGAGTTTCGTGTCCGGAAATAACCTTAAAACTTTTTATCGAACCATCGACATTAAATCCGGCCATAATCTCAAGCCTGCCGCCAAAACCGGTGTTGGTATAGCTTTTGATTGCTACCGAATTTAACTTGCCGTCTTTGCGGGCCGGATACATGGTTAATTTGTGTTTTTTGTTTTTAGTAGTAATTTTCATCTGTTCGCTGAACGGATTATTGTCAAATTCGTTAACCACTTCGGCAATGGCCTGCAATTCCTGATTATCTTTTGCGGCCTTTATCGGTTCCAAAGTTTTTTCGTGAACATAGCCCAAAATATAAGCCGAAAGACATGAAATGGTAACCAAAGTTATGACCGGAGATAAAATTGTTTGTTTTTTCTTAGACATTATTTTTTCTCTCCATAACAACGTTGAACGGCATATTTATCTATCAGCGGAACCAAAGCATTCATTATCAATATGGCAAAAGATACACCTTCGGGATAGGCACTGAAAGCCCTGATGATGACCGTCAACAAACCGCAGCCTACAGCGAAAATGACCTGCCCCTTTATCGTCATCGGTGATGTCGTGTAGTCGGTTGCCATAAAAATCGCTCCTAGCATCAAGCCGCCGGAAAGCAAATGTGCCAAAGGTAAAAATTTGGCCTCTCCGGTTAGAAAATACAGTACGGCAGTCATAACAAACACCGTTCCCAAATAATATACCGGAATATGCCAGGTAATAACCCGACGATAGAGCATATAGCCAAAGCCAATCAACAAGGCTAAAGCCGAAACCTCGCCGATACACCCGCCGACATTGCCTAAAAACATATCCAAATAGCTCGGTAAATCAGAAATTGAGTACATTTTTGAGGTGGCTGATGATGAAACATCGATACTTTTTAGCATTCTTAAAGTTGTGGCTCCGGTTTCGCCGTCGGGACTTACCATCTTTAAAAAGTAAGGAACCGGCCAAACCGTCATTTGTACCGGAAATGAGATAAATAAAAACACTCTTCCCACCAAAGCCGGATTAAATATGTTCTTGCCCAATCCGCCAAAGCACATCTTGGCAACGATTATAGCCATAAAGCAACCGATTAATATCATCCAACAGGGCATACTCGACGGCAAGTTATACGCTAATAGCAAACCGGTTATGACGGCAGAGTAGTCTGTGGTTGTGTTTTTGCTTTTGAACCAATAGCGGCAAGCCAAATATTCAAACATTACACAACCGGCAACCGAAGTTAATATAACTCTCAGAGCATCTATTCCGAAAAACATAAGAGCCGCAACAGCCGCAGGCATCAGGGCAATTACGACATCAAGCATTAGCGACTTGATATCTCTTGAAGTTTGAACATGGGGATTGGTAGATATTTTTAACATCTTATTTCTTTCGTATCTCTTGTTTGGCTATTTTACAATAATCAAGCAGCGGAATATTGGCCGGACATACATAGGCACAACATCCGCATTCTATACAATCACCGGCATGAAGTTTACGCATATGCTCAACCGTATCATTAAAACTTACGGCTTGCTTGATGGCAAAAGGACGCAATCCTGCCGGACAGGCTTGAGCACATTTACCGCAACGAATACACGACGAAGCTTCTTTCTTGGTAAATTCACCGTCTTGCAACAACAAAATGCCCGAAGTGGTTTTGGTAACCGGTGCAGATAAATTAACGACGGCATTGCCCATCATGGGGCCGCCCATGACTATCTTATGGACATTTTCATCTAAGCCGCCGCTTTGCTCAATCAATGATGATATCGGAGTACCTATCCTTACCAGATAATTACATGGGTGTTTGCAACCGTCGCCTGATACCGTAACTACTCTTTCGAACAGCGGTTTGTTCTTTAAAACAGCTTCATAAACCGCAAAAACCGTGCCGACATTTTGGACAATACAACCGATATCAATAGGCAGCTTGCCTAAAGGCAACTCCTGTCCGGTAATGGCTCTAATCAACTGTTTTTCTCCGCCTTGCGGGTACTTGGTCTTGCAAACCTTAACATTAACTCCTACATAAAGCTTGCTTAATGCGGTTAGTATTTCTATGGCTCGCGGCTTGTTTTCATCTATTGCTATGACGGCATTTTGAATACCCAGAGCTCGATTTAAAACTCGGGCTCCCATAATAACCTGTTCGGCTTTTTCGACCATAATTCTGTCATCGGCGGTCAAAAACGGTTCGCATTCAATACCGTTGACTATCAAAATATTGGCTTTTTTATTTTCGGGAATGGTGGTTTTTATCGGGGTCGGATACCCTGCTCCGCCCATACCGACAATGCCGGCCGAGCGAATTTTGGCAATAATCTCTTCGGAGGTTAAATTTATTTCTTTTTCAACATCTTCACTGCGGTCAATGTCTTCTTCCCAGCTATCTCCTTCGACCTTTACGGTTATCATTTTTTCTTCATAACCGCTGGCTCCGGGTAAATCTTCGATTTTTACCACTTCACCGGAAACCGAAGAATGGACATCGGATGAGACAATACCATCGGCGTCGGCCAGAAGAGTCCCCACTTTCACTTTATCGCCTTTGGAAACCATGATTTTAGCCGGAGAACCAATATGCTGCTTTACCGGAATGGTTACAAATTCGGGAATATCGGCATTAGATATCGGGCAATCAGTGGTAACCTTATGCTTGGCAAGATGAATTCCGCCCATCGGGAAAGTAAACTTTTTAATCATGAATTCTCTCCTTATAGATTATGGCTCCGGTGGGGCAATTTTCTGCCAATTCTTTACCGAAGGTGTCGGCATCCAACTCCGGCGGAATATACGAAAGACTGTTTTCAACCTTAATAACCTCGTTTATCTTGCTGCATTTCATGCAACCGATACATGCCTTTGAGCAGTTTTTGCGGGCGACGGCACCCTTTTGTTTGTTGCGGCAAGCTACATAGACCATCCCGCCGGCCTGACTTTGCTTTCTTATCTCAAATAACCCGCGAGGACAAACCTTAACGCAAGCTCCGCAAGAAACACATTTTCTGGTATCAACTTCGGGCATTCCGGTTTCTTTATTAAATGTTAAAGCTCCGAATTTGCAGGCCTTTACGCAATCGCCTAAGTGCAAACAACCGTCGGGGCAACCACTCTGACCACTAGAGATGCGATTGGCGATACGGCAAGAACTTACAGCATCATATTCAACCTTTACCGGAGCATTTTTACAATTTCCCTGACATCTTAATACCGCGACACTCGGTGCTCGGTCGGTGGCGGCATATCCTTTGAGCGAAGCAATTTTTTGCATAACCGCCGCTCCACCAACCGGACAGTATAAATTGGCAAACGAAGATTCATCAGAACGAGCACAGGCCGTGGCAAAATCAGCACACCCGGCCTTACCGCAGGCTCCGCAGTTGGCTTGCGGCAAAGCTTCGGCTATTTTTATAACCATCTCGTCGGTTCTGACCGCAAATTTCTTTGATACCAAATATAAAACTGTTGCCGCGACAAAAGCTATTCCGCCTAAAATATATACATTAGATAATATCGAATCATCCATTGCTTATGGCCTTCTTTAATGTTTCTTTGTTATCTTGAATTGATTGTTTGAAAATATCTTTCTGCTCACAAAGGATAAACCAAAATAATAAGGAATCAAGATAATTATGCCAAATATTCCGCACATAATCTCATCGAATCCTGCCGCATGAAGCCCAAAAACCACGGCTAAGAACAAAATTAACGGCAAAACATAGCCATATACCACCGACAGCACACAACTTTTATAGTCTGTTGATATTAAAACAGCTTCTCCTATCTTGTAATCTTCTTGCGGATTGTTTATCCAGATTATTTTTTCTTCTTTTTCGCCGTGACATAATTTTTGTGCCGCACAACTGCCGCATGAAGCCGCTTGCTTTACGGCAACTCCGATTTTACCTTTATCCGTTTTTTTAACTATCGCTTCACATGATATTTCAGTCATTACTAATCACCATTCTGGTCGCTGTTGAATAATGCGGTTTAAATTGATTATCAAAAATTATTGCCTTTATGTTGTATTTATCGGCAAAGGCCAAACCTTCTTTTAAATCCATGGCCATCAATGCCGTGGCATAGGCATCGGCATACATGCAGGAATCGTGAAATACGCTGGCGGAAAGAATATCAACCTCGGCCGGATATCCGCTTTTTGAGGAGATGGTGTGAGCTATTTTTTGGCCATTCTCATAATAAAAATTGCGGTAATTGCCGGAGGTCGCTACCGACACATTACTCAAAGAAATTACCATGATATTATCTCTTTTATTACTTGCCGGCCGATTTATGCCAATATTCCAAGGCTCGCCTCTACTATTGCGGTGACCTTTGGCTCTCACCTCACCGCCGATTTCTATTACATAATTCTCATAACCTTCTCTATCCAAAAGCTCTGCCACTTTATCAACCCCATATCCCTTGGCTATGGCCGAAAGATTTATCATAACGGCGGCATTTTCTTTTTTTAACCATGAATAGTCTTGGGCAAACTCTATTTTATTAAAACCGGAAACCTTTAGTGCTTCGTTTATTTCTTTGGTATCGGGATTTTGGTGTTTTCCGGCTCCGAATCCCCACAAATCTATTAATTTGCCGAGCGAAACATCAAAAGCTCCGCCGGATTCTTGATAAACTTGGGCTGCCGCTTGCATTACCTTGCCTAATTCCGGAGATATACTCACCTTTTTACCCGCCGGTGCTCGGTTTATTTGCGATAACTCGCTTTTTTCTTCAAAAACCGACATCTGCGAGTTGACATCTGCCAGCACTTTCTTGATTTTGCTCGATAGATTATCATCCCTTAAATCCGATAAAATTTTTACCTTATAATAAGTGCCGAAAATTTTACCTTCCATTATTTGATACGGCGACGAATAATTATATAAAACAGCTATTATCCCGCTAAAAACCGCAATAAATGCCAGATATCGCAAAAGACGCATACTTATCCTTGTATAATTTTGAAGTTGTTTTTTACAAATCATAAAAACTGTTTTATATTTATCGGCAGTTGCTGTCAACAACCTAATTGAACAAGGAAAAGTGTTATGATTAAAATGTTCGTCGAAAAAGTTAAAAAACTGGCGGAAGATTATAAAAAATCAGATTTATGCAAAAATTGTGCAGAAAAAAAATCTGCCTGGAATAAGAAAATCAACTCTTGGGGCAAAGAGCTGGTAAAAAATAATGTTAATGCTAATATGGTCAGCATATTCGGCTTTATCGTCGGTATGATTGCCGTCAATTTTTTGGCAATGAACCTATATTTCGAGGCATTAATCTGCATCCTTATCAACCGCTTTTGCGATGTGATGGACGGAGCGGTCGCCAGAGCCGAAGGCATTACTAAATTCGGTATTTTCCTCGATGCTACTTTGGACTTTATTTTTTATGCCGGAGTTATTTTCGGCTTTGCGTTGGCTAATCCAGAAGAAAATGCCATTTCGGCCTGCTTTCTCTTATTTGGCTTTACCGCTTCGGCCTCGGCTATGCTGACATATGGTATCGTGGCTTATGCCGATGATAAAAAAGCTAAAGATTTGTCGGAATCGCCGTTTTATCTCGGAGGAATCGCCCAAGGTTTTGAAACCATTGCCGCTTTCATCCTTTTATGCCTGATGCCTTTTGCCTTTTTACCGATATCGATTGCTTTGGGTTGCTGGTGCTTAATCAAAGCTTTGGTAATTATTTCTTCGGCTTACTATAAATTGGTTATTCAACAAAAAAACGGTAAATAATGCGTATTATCCGAAGTTGGTTCTTATTTATCATCCTTTTTGCCTCTTCGGCTTTGGCTGCCGAAAGCCATCTTAAAATCGTGCCTTATGTTAAGCATGATGCCGACAACGGCTTGAATGTGCTCATTGAGATGACGGTTAAAGAAGGCTGGCATGTCTTTGCCCCTTACGAACAAACTTTCGGGGGACCGCTCACCGTTAAATGGCAGTTGCCGCACGGTGCCTCGCTTATGGAAGAAAATTTCAGTAAACCAATCCACTTTGCTCAGGAAATGTTTTCTTTTGACGGTTATGATAAAAAAATCTTCTACAAGGCTAAAATCAAATCACCGGCTTATCTACCGGAATTGCCGGTTAAAATATCGTGGCAAGCCTGCAAAGACGAATGTATTCCCGAAGAAAGAAATCTCATCATCCAACCTTTTGATAATATAAATTTCGATATAAAACTCGCAGAAAGCGAAGATTATTTTGCTTCAGGAGCTAAAAAAGAAATATCTTCCAATACTGCTTCGATGACAACAAATTGGCTGATGATTTTGTCGTTGGCCTTTTTAGGTGGTGTCGTATTAAACTTAATGCCCTGCATATTCCCTGTTTTGAGTATTAAACTACTTTCCTTAATGCAAATGAGAGCTGCGACCAGAAAACAAGAAGCTCTGTTCTACTCTTTGGGCGTTATTACTTCCATGCTGGTAATTGCTTCGGCTTTGTTTGTTATCAGAAACTTTAATAATGCGGCAATCTGGGGCTTCCAACTGCAATCACCATGGTTTGTCGGATTTATGCTTATATTGTTTATATTCCTTACCCTTATGATGGCCGATGTCATCAATATAAACGGCGGTGCATTCAATAAACTGGCCGTCTTGAGCTTCAAAAACCACAAACTCAACGCCTTTATGACCGGATTATTGGCAGTATTAATCGCCACTCCTTGCAGTGCACCGTTTATGGGAACAGCCGTCGGGTTGGCTTTGATTTCTTCGGGGGAAATATATTTTCCGGTCTTTGTGGCTTTGGGTATAGGCTACGCCCTGCCCTTTGCTTTGTTGGCTTGGTATCCGAAAGTAATGAAAAAAATTCTGCCCAAACCAGGAAAATGGATGTTGGTTTTGAAAAAAATTCTGGCAATCCCGCTGGCTCTGACCGCGATTTGGTTAGCTTGGGTGTTGTCGGCACAGCTTGGGTGGTGGCAGGCTAAATCTTCGCCGGTATGGCAAGAATACTCACCTCAGAAATTGGAAGAAGCTTTGCAAAATAAACAGCCGGTATTTATTGATTTTACGGCAAAATGGTGCGTTACCTGTCTGATTAATCAAAAAACAACCTTGCAATCTAAAACCATGCGGCGGCTGATTAAAGAAAAAAATATCCTCTTGCTTAAAGCCGACTTCACCAACCAAGATAAAAAAATTGCCAAACGACTCAAAAAATATGGTCGAGCCGGCGTTCCGCTTTATGTATATTACAACGGAAAATCAAATAAATATACCATCCTACCGCAGTTGTTGACGACCGGTATATTGGAAGAATACTTAAAATAACCGGACTAACCTCTTTATATTTTTGCCAAAGTGACTATATCTCAATCCCGAAAGGTCAAAATTGAGGTGTCTGTATGTCAAATCAAAACAAATTTAAACTATTTAAACGCAATAACACGAACCTAAAAAAATTAATAACGGCAATATGGGAGTTTTGGATTAGCAAAACTGGTGCTTTTCTTTTGGCAGTTTCGGCCATTGTTATCGGCTGGTATCAGTTTTATATCAATCGCCCGATTTTGAAATATGATACCGAAACCATGCCGTTTATATCTTCGTTAAATGAAAATGATTATAAAGTTACCGTTCACGGCAAAGAATATAAAGATCTATACCAAACCCGCGTTACCCTGCAAAATAAAGGGGCTTCCGCTTTGTCGGGGAAAGATGTCTCAAAAATAGGTCACAACCCGATAAGAATTGTTATCCCTCAAGACGCAAAAATGGTACATTATACTTTAGATAAAACCATAACAACTCCCGATATAACCTCAAACCTTGTAACTGCCGACGGCGATTTGGTAATCGAATTTGATTTTCTTAATTCCGATTATCAAATCGGAGCTTCAATCCTGCACGAAAATCCCAATGCCAAATTTAAGGTGGAAGGAAGTGCACTTAATGTTAACTCCATTGGTAAAGAATGGAGCGATAAGCAAATCAAGTATTGGACTTTTTGGATTATGGGCGGACTTTATCTGATTTTAATGGCATTATATCTGTTTAACCATTGGCATCCTAAAAAGAATTAACCTTTGGCTTTGTTTGAAGCCATTTTCATAGCTTGATAAAAAGTTATCGTCTTATTGGCTTGGGCTTGGTTGTGGTTGCCCAAGTTTTTGGTCGCTGTTAATTTACCTTTGACAACTTTAATACCATATTTTTCAATTAGGTTATTTCTTGTTGTTTCAGGCATTTGACCTAAAAGGCTATCTTCTATCGATGAGGCTGTAAACTTATCGGCTTTGGCTTTTACATCTGTTGATGAAAGCGTTTTGAAAGTTCCGTCCGGATTTTCCACGGGATCCCTTCCCCCTTCATAATATTTCATATCCGGACTACCGACGATACTCCTCTTTAGTGTAAGGAGATAGGGTATATCCTCGGAAAAAACCAAACCTTCAAAACCATGACGGTCAATCAGGCCATAACTGCGTTCGCCTCCTACACTGCGATATAAAGATAATGCTTCTCTGATCTTTTCAACGGAAGCTTGGGAATTAACCTGTTTGAAAAATTCGGTATTTTTGGCATTTCCCTCATCAGTATTGTATACAAACATACAAACCGCAGCAATTTCACTCGGAGAAAGATCGCAATTTATATGTTCAAATTGCGGATATACATATTTTTCCAAATGGGCAACAACATCTTCATATGCTTTTTCTTTTGTGGTTGTATCACCTTCTTTAACTTTGCGGCCGTCGGCATAGCGTCTGGAACCGTAACCGATGGTCAGCTCTCCGGCTTGACACTTATAAGCAGTACTTCTATAACTCTCAAAAGCAGCAATCAGACACACTATTTCTTTTTCGTGCTCTTTGGCGGTGCTGTAATTGTTGAAATAGGCTTGATTTTGAGTTTCGCGTTCGGCAAAAAATTTCTGCATTTCTTGTTTTTCTTGTGCAATGGCTTCTTTTTGTGCCTTCATTATTTTTGAAGCTTCGGCAATACGCGGAGTTACTTTGACAGCTCCTAAGGTCGAAGCTGCGATAAGAGCCTTAAGAGCTCCTTTGCGAATGTAGGGCATTGCCGTATCTTGTATAAATTCGTGAGCTCGATTTTTAGCAAAATGATATTTTTTATTAAGCAGATAATATGTCGCTGCCGGCAGAGCTCCTAAAGCTCCGCTCAAAACATGTGCTGTTTGTTCGGCGGTGAATTTAACTCCTTTCCCGATTGCTTTAGAAGTTTCTTTCAAACAATGAAGATAATGCAGTTTATCAAGTTTTGATAAATAGGCTTTATTCATGCTTATGGCAAATCTCTTGTCGGGATGTTCTTTTCTTGCCCGTAATGCTTTTTTTACAGCCTTGGAATAAACAATCTTAATGCTGTCTTTGGTATTATTTATAATAGCTTCATCAGAAAACCCCTTTTGAGTCTGCTCCAAAGACGGTATTATATACACATTTCCAGACTTAATTTCTCTAGGGTAGCAAGGATTTTCGGGGTGTTTGGCATTGTAATCGTCATATCTTTTATGACGACTATCCATAAAATGTAATAAATCATCAACAAATATATCTCTATTGCCTTTATACTTTACCGGAATTGGTAGTCTAAGTCCCAAAACATCGCAGTATTTGGGAGTGGAATAACCATATTCGTCGATCACTTGTTTTTGATAGTCTTTGAAATCCATTTGTCTTATCCTTGTTTGCCTGCATATCCTCGGTATATATCTATAATACCATATTTATTAATATATTGCAAACTTTTTTAGACAAAAATAACTGTTTGGTTTTGTCAATTCTATTTTATTCTATTTATACACCAAACTAATTTATTGTTTTTACATCGTTTTTACCTTCATAGAATTATACATTCAATCAACTGATTGACTTTTGTTTTTTTGAGTGTATTATCCCCAGAAGTGTTTTCGTGTGTGCATGGTTTCTTATCAGAAACTATGAGGCTTGTGGGTGCGTACTTTACAAATCTCACAAAATGTTGTTTATTTTTTGTAACTGTTGATGTATGTTAACCGATAACGAAAGGAATTTATGTCATGGAAGAAAATGTTATCAAGGAACTGAATATTAAAGATATATTGTCTATGTTACCACACCGCTACCCGTTTTTGTTGGTGGATAAAGTTAAAATTATCAGAGCCGGCGAAGAAGGTATCGGTATTAAAAACATTACCATGAACGAACCGCAGTTTACCGGACACTTCCCCGAAAATCCGATTATGCCAGGTGTCTTGATTATGGAAGCCATGGCTCAAACTTGCGGTATTGTAGTCAAAGATGTTACCGGCGGCGGTAACGGCGGCGTTGTCTTGTTTATGGGAATTGATGAAGCTAAGTTCCGTAAACCTTTCTTACCCGGAGACATCATGGAAATGCATGTGGTTAAAGAAAAAGAATGCCGCGGTGTTTATCGTTTTAGATGTCAGGCAAAATGCAACGGTGTAGTACATGCCGAGGCTTTGCTTACCGCTATGATGGGCAGATAAAATTTTTAAGGATATTTAACTAATGGCTGACAAAACTATTTATTTGGATTTTGAAGAGCCGATTTATAAGCTTGATACCAAAATTCAAGAACTTAAATCTTGTTGTGATGATAAGTTGGCTAAAGATTTTAATAAAGAAATCGCCAATTTGGAGAAAAAAACTCAAAAATTGTTGGAAGAAACTTATACAAAGCTTACTCCTTGGCAGAAAGTTTGTGTGGCCAGACACGCTAATCGTCCGCACAGCATTGATTATATTAATGCCTTAATCGAAAACTTTATGCCGTTGGCCGGTGATAAGCTCTTTGGCGAAGATGAGGCTATTGTCGGTGGCTTGGGCTTTTTTAACGGTCAGGCCGTTATGGTTATCGGTCAAGAAAAAGGGCATGATTTGGAAAGCAGAATCCGCCACGGCTTTGGTATGCCCAAACCCGAAGGTTATCGCAAAGCCAAGAGATTGATGGAATTGGCCAACCATTTTAATATCCCGATTATCTCCTTGGTCGACACTGCCGGTGCATTCCCAGGAATCGAAGGAGAAGAACGCGGACAGGCCGAGGCTATTGCTTCTTGCATTATGGAAGGTTTCAAAATGGAAGTGCCTTATATCGCCGTGGTTATCGGTGAAGGCGGTTCCGGCGGGGCTATTGCTTTGGCTACCGCTAATCGTATTTTGATGCTTGAACATTCCATTTATTCGGTCATCTCTCCGGAGGGATGTGCCTCTATTTTGTGGCGTGACGGCTCAGCCGTTAAAAAGGCTGCTACAGCCTTGCATTTAACAGCTCAAGATTTACATAAATTCGGTGTGGTTGATGAAATTATTCGTGAACCGTTGGGCGGTGCTCATCGTTTTAGAGATGAAACAGTTAAACACGCCGGTGATGTAATCTGGAAACATTTAACCGAGCTTAAGAAACTCTCTCCTGCCGATTTGGCCAAAGACAGAGAAGAAAAGTTCTTGGCTATGTCAAGAATTGCTTAATTTAGAGGTGTTGCTATGAATTGGTTACTTGATTATGTTAGACCTAAGTTGTCCGTGGCTAAAACTGAGAAAGATGTGCCTGATAATTTGTGGGATAAATGTCCGCAATGTGACGCCATGATATACGGACAAGAGTTGGCTAAAAACCTATATGTTTGCCCTCATTGCGGATATCATATGTATTTGCGTCCGCGTAAAAGATTTAGAATGTTGTTCGATGATGAAGAATATTCTTATTTGGAAGCCCCGAAAGTTAAAGAAGATCCTTTGAATTTTAAGGACACCAAAGATTATCGCTCAAAACTAAAGTCAGCTCGAGAAAAGACCAAGTTCGATGATGCCTTCGTTGCTGCTTTTGGTAAAATGGGTGGTCACGGCGTGGTCATAGGGGTTATGAACTTTAATTTTATCGGCGGCTCGATGGGATTGGCCGTAGGTGAAGGAATCGTCCAAGCCGCTCAATTTGCAGTAGAACGAAAAGTTCCTCTGATTTTGGTTACGGCTTCCGGCGGTGCCCGTATGCAGGAGGGTATCCTCTCTTTGATGCAAATGGCCAGAACTACTCTTGCCGTAAAACAGCTCAAAGATAATCACCTACCCTATATTGCCGTGCTTACCAATCCTACAACCGGTGGTGTTTCGGCCTCTTTTGCCATGCTCGGTGATATTACCATTGCCGAACCTGATGCTTTGATTGCCTTCGCCGGTGCAAGAGTTATTAAAGAAACAATTAAGGCCGACCTGCCGGCCGGTTTCCAAAAAGCCGAATATTTGAAAAAACACGGCATGGTCGACATGATTGTCAACCGTCATGACTTGCGTGAAAAACTTATTACTTTACTTAATCTGCTTGGCAACACCTATACTAAAGGAGAATAACCAAATGAAAGAACTTAAGCCTTTCGATTTGTGCGGAAAAAATGTGTTTCCTCTGTTTGAAGGCGGACGCGGCGTTAATGTCAGCAACGGTCATACCGCCGGTGCTTGGGCTAAAGAAAATTGCATAGGTACTTTTTCGGCCGTATTTCCCGATATCAGAGATAAAGACGGTAATTTGCACTTGGAAAATATTACCGCTAAGTCAAGAATCGAAAGACATCAACAAATGATGGATCAGGCTGTGGATGGGTGCGTTTCTCAGGCACAAATCGCTCATGAAATATCCAACGGCAACGGTTTGATTAACATGAATGTTTTGTGGGAATTGGCCGACAGCCAATACTTGATTAAAAATGTATTGGAAAGAGCCAAAGGGGTTATCAACGGCGTGGTTTCCGGTGCCGGTTTACCGATTAAATTGGCTGAGCTTACCTCGCAGTTTAAGGTGTTTTATTATCCGATTGTTTCTTCGGGCAGAGCTTTGCAAATATTAATCAAACGCGGCTATGATAAATACAAAGAATTTATGGGCGGCGTTATTTATGAAGATCCGTGGTTCGCCGGCGGACACTGCGGTTTCTCAAATACCGACGAAGTCGGAAAGCCGCAAAGCCCTTATGAAAAAGTTGTAGAACTGCGTAAGGTACTAAATGCCAACGGTTTGAATGATGTGCCGATTATTATTGCTGGCGGTGTTTGGTCTTTGAGCGATTGGCAGGATTATATCGATAATCCCGAAATCGGCAAAGTGGGCTTCCAATTCGGAACCAGACCCATGCTAACCAAAGAGAGCCCTATTTCTCAGGCTTGGAAAAAGTTAATGCTACACCTTAATCTTGAGGATGTGGTCATTCAAGATTTCAGCCCGACCGGTTTTCTGTCTTCGGCAATTAAGAACTCTTTCATTATGAAATTGTTTGATCGCAAAAACAGTGAAATTCCATTCTCAAAAGAGAAAACCGAAGAATTTTCGGAGCCGATAGTGTATTCCAAAAACACAACTTATTATGTGAAAAAAGAAGATTTACATATTGTTGATGAACAGGCTCAAAAAGGTAAAACCTGCTTATCGGTTACTCCGGATAATACTCTGATTTTCTTGACCAAAGATGAAAAAATGCAGGATATGGAAGATATCAAAGATTGTTGCGGTTGCTTGTCGGCTTGCAAATTCTCTTCTTGGTCCAGCCATACCGGAACTACAGGAAAAGTGCCGGATCTGCGTTCATTTTGTATCAGAAAATCTTTAATCGAAGTAGGACATAAAAGCGGTAATATTCTCGATAATATTTTATTCTCGGGAAAAAATGCTTTCAAATTTAAAACTGACCCGTTGTTCAATACGGGTAATTGGCCGTCAATCAAAGAACTTATTGAAGCTATTAAAAGCGGCCGTTAATTTTATTTAATTTTCAAGGAGATATTCAAGTGAATGATATTATGAAAAACAAAAAAGGTATTGTGTTCGGTTTAGCTAACGACCACTCTATCGCTTGGGGTATTGCCAAGGCTTTGCATGAACAAGGTGCCGAGATGGCTTTTACCTATCAAGGTGAAGCTCTGGAAAAGCGCGTTCGTACTTTGGCCGAAAGCTTGGGTTCAAACATCATTATGCCCTGCAATGTTACCGACAGCAACGATCTTGACAACCTTTTTGCCGAAATTGAAAAGAAATGGGGTAAAATTGACTTCGTAGTTCACGCCGTTGCATTCTCAGACAAAAACGAACTCAAAGGCAGATACTGCGACACAACTTTGGCTAACTTCTTGAACACCATGCACATTTCTTGCTATTCCTTCACCGATATTTGTGCCAGAGCCGCCAAAATTGCCAACGACGGTGCCAGCTTTGTTACCCTTTCTTACCTTGGTGCCGAAAGAGTTATTCCGAACTATAATGTTATGGGTATCGCTAAATCAGCTCTGGAAACTTCGGTTATGTATTTGGCCAGAGATTTGGGTGAACAAAATATCAGAGTTAATGCCATTTCTGCCGGTCCGATAAGAACTTTGGCCGCCGCCGGTATCGGTGATTTCCGCAATATCTTGGGGTGGAACAAGGCAAATTGCTTGCTCGGTCGCAATATGAGCATTGACGATATCGGAAATTCGGCTCTGTACATTTTAAGCGATTTGGCTAGCGGCGTGACCGGTGAAGTTTTGCATGTCGACGGCGGTTACAACAAACAAGGTATGTGCAACATCAATAAAGCTCAGGAAGTTTCTGAATTGTTGGGCGAATTTGCAAAAATGAAAGAAGGTAACTAATGGCTCAGGACGATATTGCTTGTATTGAATCCATTGCTAAAATCGTTAGTGATTTGGACTTGGAATCGGTTGATTATAACAAAGACGGCTTGCATATCATTGTCACCAACCGTTCTAAAGAAGTTGTAGCTCAAACTGTTGTTACTCCGGCTCCGGTTTTGCAGCCTGCAGCTCCGGTTGTTCAAGCTCAAGCCCCTGCTCCGGCTCCGGTGGCCGAAGCCCCTGTTGCCGTAAAAGGCGAAACAATCAAGTCGCCCATGGTCGGTGTACTCTATCTTTCGGCCAGCCCGAATGACCCCGATTATGTAAAAGTCGGAGACACGGTTAAAGAAGGTGATGTTATTTGCTTGATTGAAGCTATGAAAACATTTAACCAAATTAAAGCTCCCAGAGGCGGCATTATCAGGGAAATCTTGGTATCATCCGGCTCTGCCGTTGAATTTGATGAACCTTTGTTTGTAATTGAGTAAGAGAAAACAGTTATGTTTGAAAAAGTACTGATTGCCAACCGTGGCGAGGTGGCTTTGAGAATTAATCGGGCTTGCCATGAGATGGGTATTAAGACCGTGGCCGTACACTCTACCGCCGATAAAGATGCCATGCATGTTCGCTTGGCCGATGAAGCGGTTTGTATCGGCGGACCGCAGTCTAAGGATTCTTATCTTAATAAGACCGCCATTATCTCTGCCGCCATTGTTACCGGTGCTAATGCCATCCACCCCGGATACGGCTTTTTATCGGAAAATGCCGATTTCGCCGAGATGGTTATAAAACATGGTCTTACTTTTATCGGACCTACTCCGGAACAGATGCGTTTGATGGGCGATAAAATTGCCTCTAAAAAAGCAGCCATTGAAGCCGGTTTGCCGGTTACCAAAGGTTCTCCGGCATTAGAATCGGTCGAAGATGCTAAAAAATGGGCTAAAGAAATCGGTTATCCGGTTATTATCAAAGCCAAAGACGGCGGCGGCGGAAAAGGTATGAAAACCGCTTTTAACGAAGATGAGGTCGAAACCGCCTACACTATGGCTAAAGCCGAGGCTAAATCTTCGTTTACCAGTGATGTGGTATTTATGGAAAAATACCTGCAAAAACCTCGTCATATCGAGATTCAGGTTTTGGCTGATATGCATGGTAATGTTATCCACTTGGGTGAACGCGACTGCTCAATTCAACGCAAACACCAAAAACTGATTGAGGAAACCCCTTCTCCGGCTCTCAACCAAGAAAAAAGAGACGAAATTTTTGCCATCGTCTGCTCGGCTATCAAAAAAATCGGTTATTTCGGGGCCGGTACTTTGGAATTTTTGTTTGAAGACGGTGAATTTTATTTCTTGGAAATGAATACGCGTTTGCAAGTCGAACATCCGATTACCGAGGCGGTTACCGATATTGATATCGTTCGTGAACAAATTAGAATCGCAAACGGTGCTAAATTGGGATACACCCAAGATGATGTAAAATTCCAAGGTGCCGCTATCGAATGCCGTATCAACGCCGAAGATCCCTTTACTTTTATTCCTTGTCCGGGGAAAATTGCCGAATGGCATGTTCCGGGCGGACTCGGTGTCAGAGTTGATTCTGAAGCTTATTCGGGCTACAGAATTCCGCCGTTTTATGACAGTATGATTGCAAAACTTATTGTCAGAGGCTCAACCAGAAGTGCTGCTCTGTTAAGACTTAAAAGAGCTTTGCGTGAGTTTGTTATCGGCGGCGTTACCACAACTCTCCCCTTGCATGAAGAAATTATTTCTTCACAAGAGTTTGTGGACGGGCTGTATAATATTCACTGGTTGGAAAAGTTTTTAGAAAAAAGACAGGAAAAAAAGAATGACCAATAATTTACCGATGATTACCGGTATAGGCTATGCCATACCGACAAAAGTCGTAACCAACAATGACTTAACCACTTTGTATGATACCTCGGACGAATGGATTTATTCTCGTACCGGTATCAAAGAAAGACACTTATTCAAAAACGATGCGGAAGCATTTGAGCTTTTGGAAAAGGCTGCCAGACAAGCCATAAACAATGCCGGAATTGATGTAGAAGATATTGACCTCATCATCGCCGCAACCTCTATGCCGGTGCAAATGATGCCTACAATCTCTTGCACTGCTCAAAGACTATTGGGAATTAAACGCAATATTCCGGCTTTTGATTTTTCGGTGGCTTGCTCGGGTTTCGTGTATGGCTTGGACATTGCCAATGCCTATATCCGATCTGGCATTTACAAAAATATTCTTATTTTGACTTTTGATAATTGCTCACGATATCTGGACTGGACCGATCGTCGTACTTCAATCTTGTTTGGCGACGGCATCGGTGCCGCAGTTGTTTCTGCCGGTGAGGAAAACGATATCTTGGCTATTGATATTAAAGCTGACGGTCATGTCGGCGACTATATCACTTTGCCGGTACCGCATGGAAACTGTCCGTTTGTCGAAACCAATGATGACAAACAAATTTTAGCAATGAAAGGACAAGATGTTTATAAATTTGTGGCCAATATTATCCCTAATTATATTACCGATACCATATTGGCGCAAAATAATATCGACAGTGACACTGTTGATTATCTGATATTACATCAGGCCAACCAAAGAATTATTAAAGCGGTACAAGAAAGACTTAATTATACCGATGACAAAGTAATATCCAATATCGAGTATCTGGGTAATACTTCGGCTTCTTCCATCTTAATAGCCATGGGTGAAGCAATTAAACAAGGTAAGGTAAAAACTCCTTCTAAAGCAATAATCTGCGGCTTTGGAGCCGGCATGTGCTGGGGCGGCGGTGTTATCCGCTTGCGTGAAGGTGTTTTTAGAAAAGAAAATATTTTTTAAGAAAATAAAAGAAGGAAACAGACGATGAAAAGAGTTGTTGTTACTGGATTGGGAGCTTTGACTCCTTTTGGAATGGGCGTTAAAACCGCTTGGGACGCCATTGTTGCTGGAAAGTCGGCCATTCGCAACATAACCAAGTTTGATACCGAAAATTTTTCGGTTAAAGTTGCCGGTGAAGTTATTAAAGGCACGGAACCCGGACAATTTAATCCCGACGAATATATGGAACCAAAAGAACAAAAAAGAATTGACGATTTTATTTTGTTTGGTATTGCTGCCGCAGAAGAAGCAATCAAAGATGCTAATTGGATGCCAGAAGATGCAAAAGAAAAGGCTCGCACCGGGGTTATAATCGGATCCGGTATCGGCGGATTGAAAACGATTGATGACAATGCAAAAATTTTGGCTGCTTCCGGTCCACGTCGTATCAGCCCGTTCTTTATTCCAGCTACAATCATAAATATGATTTCGGGTCATGTGTCAATGCGTCACGGCTTTACCGGTCCGAACTTGGCTTGTGTTACTGCTTGTGCTACCGGCTCACATGCCGTTGCTCATGCTTATCAAGCTATTGTGATGGATGATGCCGATGTTATGGTCGTGGGCGGTGCAGAGGCAGCCGTTTGTGCTCTCTCGGTGGCCGGCTTTATGCAAGCAAAAGCTTTGTCTCACAGCTATAACGACACTCCGGAAAAAGCATCTCGTCCTTGGGATAAAGGTCATGACGGCTTTGTAATGGGTGAAGGTGCCGGTGTATTGGTTTTGGAAGAATATGAACACGCCAAAGCCAGAGGTGCTAAGATTTACGCCGAATTAGCCGGTTACGGCACATCAGGTGATGCTTATCATATTACCTCTCCGGCTCCGGACGGATCAGGTGCTAAAAAAGCAATGAGTGAAGCTTTGCGTAAATCAAACATTAAGCCTGAAGAGGTTACCTATATCAATGCTCACGGTACATCAACCATGATCGGCGATGCTATGGAAGCTAAAGCCGTATCGGAATTGTTTGCCGGTTGCAAAGATTTGAAAATGTCTTCAACCAAATCGGCAATCGGTCACTTGCTTGGTGCTGCCGGTGCCGTTGAAGCAGTATTCTGCGTTAAGGCTATTGAAACCGGAATCTTACCGCCTACCCTCAATCTTGAAGATCCGATTGATGAAGTTGCCGGAATGGATTTGGTACCGAATCAAGCTCGCAAGTGCGATGTTAAAGTTGCCATGTCGAACTCGTTTGGTTTCGGCGGTACCAATGCTTCTTTGATATTTAGAAAAATTTAGGAAAAGTAAAATGCAAGTAATATCTGATGTATTGGTTTTTCCCGGTCAAGGGTCGCAAAAAATCGGCATGGGAAAAGATTTGGCCGAAAATTTTGCCGTAGCTAAAGATGTCTTTGATAAGGTTGATGAGGCTCTAAACTTCAAACTAAGTGCTTTGATGTTTGACGGCGAGATTGAAGAATTAAACAAGACTTCTAATGCTCAACCGGCAATTATGGCTGCTTCGATAGCTTATTTCGAAGTATTGAAAAGTTTAGGCCTAATCAACATTGATAATGTTAAGTTCATGGCCGGACACTCTTTGGGTGAGTACTCTGCTTTGTGTACAGCAGAGAGTTTGTCTTTGGAAGATACTGCAAAATTGCTTAAAGCACGCGGTTCTTATATGATGCAGGCTTGTATTGATAATCCGGGGTCGATGGCGGCTCTTATCGGCTTTGATTATGATAAAGCAAAAGCGGTTGCAAATGAAGCCGGTTGTTTTGTCGGAAACTCTAACTCTCCGGCACAAATCGTATTAAGCGGCTCGACCCAAACAGTTGAAAAAGCTTGTGAAGAGGCAAAGGCTCAAGGTGTTAAAAGAGCTATTATGTTGCCGGTTTCAGGAGCTTTTCACTCGCCTTTGATGCAATCTGCTGCCGATAAAATGGCAGAAGTTATTGCAAACACCAAATTTGCCGAGCCAAGAGTTAAGGTTATAAACAACCTTTCGGCCAGACCTTACGAAAATGCCGAGGAAATTAAAGATTTGTTGGTTAAACAAATCACTAATACCGTTAAATGGCAAGAAAGTGTGGTTTATATGGCAGATAACGGGGCTAAGAGATTTGTTGAAACCGGATTTGGCAATGTAATTTCCGGATTGGTCAAGAAAATATTACCGGAAGCGGAAGTTTTGTCGGCCGAGGATATGCTCAAATCTTATGCTCAGGCAATCTAAATTAAGGAGATAAAACATGCTCAACTTTCAAGGTAAAACCGTATTGATTACCGGAGCCACAGGTGGAATCGGACGCGGAATTTGCAAATTATTTCAACAACAAGGAGCTCAGCTTGCCATTGTCGGTCGCGATGAGGCTAAACTGGAAGAATTTCGCAAAACCGAACTTCCGAACGGTGATGTCAAAATCTATGCCGTTGACCTGAGCGATGAAAACAATATCGCCTCTTTGGTTGCGAAGGTTGAGCATGATTGCGGCAAAATTGATGTACTTATCAACAATGCCGGCATTACCAAAGATAATTTGTCGCTTAAAATATCAACCGAGGCTTGGCATAAAGTGTTGGATACCAACCTAACTTCAAGCTTTTTGTTGTCAAAAGCGGTGTTGCCATGCATGCTTAAGCACCGTTTTGGGCGAATTATCAATATGACTTCCATTGTGGGAGTTATCGGAAATGCCGGACAAAGTAATTATGCCGCAAGTAAAGCCGGTCTTATCGGAATGTCTAAATCAATGGCTTTGGAGGTTGCTTCCAGAGGAATTACCATTAATTGCTTGGCTCCGGGATTTATCAAAACTCCGATGACCGATGTTTTACCCGAAAAGGCTAAAGAAAAGTTGTTGGAGAATATTCCAATGGCTAAAATGGGAACTCCCGATGATGTGGCAAACGCCGCACTGTTTTTGGCCAGTGATGAAGCCGGATATATTACCGGACAAACCATCCATGTCAACGGCGGCATGGCTATGATTTAAGAGGTTTATGATGAGCAAGCTCTATCTTAACAAACCTCAGCTTGATGCCGAAATCGCCAAATGTTTGAACTGTGTGTCCAAGCCTTGTATGACCGCCTGTCCGGTAAACTGCTCGCCGCAAGAATTTATTCAGCATGCCAAAGCCGGAGAATTTACCGAAGCCGTACAATCTATCTGCAAAAACAATCCCATGGGACACACCTGTGGCTTGATTTGTCCGGATAAATTTTGCATGAAAGCATGTCTGAGAGCTAAAATCGACCACCCGATTAACATTCCTTTGGTGCAAGCAACCCTTATCAGCAAATATCGCCAAGATATGACCGATACGGACAGATTGCCCGATAACAATAAAAAAATAGCCATTGTCGGTTCGGGTCCGGCCGGAATGGCGGCAGCTTGGAAGTTGGTTAAATTGGGATACTCCGTCAAATTGTTTGAAAAATCGGACAAAGTCGGCGGTGCTCTTAATCTGATTCCTGATTATCGCCTACCCTATGAAGTGATTGAAGATGACTGGAACTATATCAAACGGATAGGCAAAGCCGAAGTTGAGTTTAGAACTCAAGTCGATAACCCGACCGAGTTGCTTGATAAAGGTTTTGACGGCGTTATCATGGCCATAGGCGAGCAAAATGTCATTGACCTTGGGGTTGAGGGCGAAGAAAATGTGGTGGCTTATGCCGATTATCTTAAAACTCCGACTACCTACGAAGGAGCTAAAAAAGTCGGTATTATCGGCGGCGGCAATGTTGCGGCTGACTGTGCCATGACTGCCAAACAGCAAGGTGCCGAAACTATCTCGGTATTTGTCAGACGCAAGATTTTTGATATGAAAGTTACCAAAAAAGAAATGCAAGAGCTTTTGGACAACCAGATAGATTTGGTTACCACGACAAGAGTTTGCAAAGTAGAAAAAAATGCCGATAAACTTGATATATATACCTGCTCTACTCAACCGGGAGAACGCGGATATGTTGATATTGAAAATTCAACAATCAAGAGAGAAGGTTTTGATTTGATTATCAAAGCAATCGGAAGTCGAGCCGAAAAACCGCTCGACCATTCGAAAATAATTTATGCCGGAGATTGCAAAATCGGAGGTTCTACCATTGTTGAGGCGGTTGCTTCCGGTCTTGATTCGGCAAAATTATTACATTCTAAACTATCGGGAGAAGAAAAATGAAAAAATTTATTGTTGCCGGAATGATGGCGGTTATGTTAACTGCTTGTGCAACCGATCCTTATACCGGAGAAAGCAAAGTTGCCAAGACTGCCTGGGGTGCCGGAATCGGAACTGCATTGGGTGCCGGAATCGGTGCCTTGGTTGATGGTGAAAAAGGTGCATTAATCGGAGCCGGAATCGGTGCTGCCAGCGGTGCTGCTGCCGGCGGATATATGGATTATCAGGCTGCCAAACTACGCAAAGAGTTGGTCGGGACCGGTGTACAGGTTAAAGAAATTGACGGCAAAATTTATTTGGTAATGCCGGGGAATATAACCTTTGATACCAATGAAGCCTTTATCAAATCTTCGTTCCAACCGGTTGTAGTTTCTATTGCTAAGGTTTTGAAAGAATATGATAAAACTCTGGTTCAGGTTAACGGCTATACCGATAACACCGGTTCTGATGCCATAAATATGCCGCTTTCGCAAAGAAGAGCCAATGCCGTGGCCGATTTCTTAAAAATGCAGGGTGTGGCGGCTAATCGTATTATTGCGACAGGCTATGGCTCGGCAAATCCGATTGCCTCGAATGCAACAGCTGCCGGACGTGAGCAAAACCGCAGAGTTGAGATTGTGCTTATTAATCAGCAATAATCGTTTAACTTAGTTTTTTATCTGAGGAGGTTTTATGCCTCCTCTTTTTTGACAAAAAAAACAACTTTTTTGTCGTTTTATAGTTGACGGATGATAAAAATGGTGCTAGCGTCGTTGCGTTAACATATTTATTAATTAAAAATTACAATTATGGCAAAAAAAATTTTTGAGGTTGCCCAGATTCTCGATATGAGACCTCATAGTTGGGCAATTACTACAGAGAATTTTATTAAGACAGAACGAGTTCCGTACTTGAGACAGTTCGTGAATTACTGCCTGATAATCGGCTTTTCAAAAGAAGAGTTGATTGAAGCGTGGGCTGAAATGATGGAGATAAAATCCGAAGGAAAAGATTTTGCGAAATCTTCCGAGGATTTAACCTTAGGTGAAGCATTGTCAGTATTTTTTGGCTTGCTTAACTACAGCGAGACCAAAAAGCACTACCTTGCTTTTTTGGAACTATGTAACTAAAATGTCTAATCTGCCGTTTTTCTTTCTAAAGAAGGAAAGACGGCTTAAAAATGTATTATTTATGAAAAAATTTAATTCAATGGTCGTGAGTTACCAGAATTTTGGTGATTATTATGACTGCAAAAAAGAAATTGACGTTGTCATCATGGACACACTAGAAGAAAACATGGTGGCAATGTTTGAGGTCGTTTCTTCTGACGTTGATAAAGCATTCTATCTGGCGGCTTTTTCCAAATTTTGGGATGAAGCCGAAGAGTTGGCGGTAACAAACGGACTGGCTCTCCATAAAAAAAGGATTGAGTACCGGAAAGAGTTCTACCGGCTAGCTAATGCCGAAGGTTTTTGGCAAAAACTAAAAGCCAGAATTAAGATCTTCTTAATGGAGCCCATTCATCTGAAAGAATTTCTTGCATGTTATATGTGGGAAAATCCGAATGAAGACGAAAAAACCAGAGAGAAAATCATGAAAACTCTGGATCGAGAATGGAGGTCTTATTCTGATCTTAAGCCTAATTTTATGGCTGAAGACATCAGGAGATACAGGCCGCTTACGGCTCCTTCATCTACGGCGTTCTATTTTGGGGCCGAAGATGTTCCTTATTTGAAAATCTTGTTGCAAGATGCCAGAAAGAAAGGCTATACACAACAAGATATTTTGGAGGCTTGGGACGCTTGCCTCCATATGAAGTCAATGAGTACATCAGCGGCTTCATGGTCGGAGATTGGTCTGGATAAAGCACTTTGTGTGCTGTTTGAAAGCCTAAGTTACTACGATACAAAACGCCATTATGTGGCATTAATATCGTTATCAGAATAACAAAAGGAGCCTTTTAGGCTCCTTTTGTTATATAATATCTGCCGGAAGTAACAAACCATAGCTCCTTAAGGCTTCTATCAAATCGGCTAAATACATCCTCTCGTGATACTCTAAATACCCATCCGATAAACACAGCTTTATACTATTACGCAATAAGTCCTCAGCCTGCTTTGGCGTTTTGCTTTTGAGACTGCTTACAGCCGCATAAAACTCTTTGCTGTCGGGAATTATGCTATTTATATATTCATCCAAATATCTGTCGCTCAATTTTTGGGCCGATTTTACGGTGTCCCGCACATATTCACGGATTATCTTGTCTTTGATATCTTTTTTATTTTTTAAGACTTCGGATAAAAATCGCAATATAACCAAATCTTCTTTAATTGAAGAAAAAATAACATTATCACTGTTTGGACTTTGCTCTAGTGATGATATCTTACATGTTGCATAGAAATCACAAACAAACTTGCCGACATCTTTATAATATTTCTCTCGGGAATTGTCGGTGATATCATGAATAAAACCGGAATCAAAAACATATGCCTTATTTAATCTGTATATGTAAATATCTAAAAAAGTATTGTTATCTTTTTGCCAAACATTGCGAATGGCCGCCCTCTCGGCATAAATTTTGCCGTTTTTGATAAGATTTACCTGCATATTATAAAATTTGCATTCTTTGATTGTCATACCTAAAGTCCCTACCCTTTGTCATGATACTACTATATTTTATACTTTAAGTAAATATTTTATTGCTTATTTCGGCAATTCGTTATAGCCTACTCAACAATGTGTAATTATTTAATTCTTATTCTATGAAACAAAAAATATACTATTATTTTATTTATCAAATCTTTCGTAAAAGTGAAAAATTGGATTATATCGAAATTTTTGAGCAAATTACCAATCTGGTTGAAAAAAATTATTTTTTAGCAATCAACAGTAATAATTTTGATACATATGAATGTATTAATTCAACCGAAATTATTATCTTTAATGAAAAAGCAAATGAAATAAAGACCGATTGTCTTTCGCTTTTGAAAAAAGCTAAATGCTCGGAAAGAATGCTTTGGAAAATAGATAATATTTTGAATATGATTGAAATTTGTATGGAAGATTTACAATCTTTGCCCCGATTTGCTTTAGGAAAAAGATTTAACTCGTGGCGAGAGTTGCATGTTTTGCGACACTACTCGGTTTCTTTGGAATATCTTTTGGCTTATCTAAAAAACAAAGCCAAAGAACATGGAGTTTCCGAAGAAGAATTAATTGCAATGTGTCAAGAATATGTTGCAAATTCTACAGAAAACGACAGTTGATAAAACTGTCGTTTTCTAATCTTTGATAACCGAAATCTTGCTCACATACTGTTTGATAGCGGCTATTCTGGTGGCATAAGACGAGAGATCTTTTTCAATAAACAGTCTTTGGTCCGGTCTTACTTTGATGGCACCGAAAGATGATATTATCAATTCCATCAGCTTTTCGGGGTTGGCAAAGGTATTGTTCTTAAAGCCGATAAGCACACCTTTGGCACCGGCATCGACACGGTCAATACCGGCTTTTTTGCACATGGTTTTTATTTCAACCGTGGTGAGCAAGTTTTCAACCTCGGGCGGTAGGTCACCAAAGCGGTCAATCAACTCTTCTCTGATATCGGCTAGACCTTCCTTGTCTTTAATATCACCAATCCGCTTATAAAGTCCTAATCTGATGCCCAAATCTCTGACATAGCTTTCGGGTATCATAATCGGTATACCGGTTGATATTTGCGGGGCCCAATCATTTGCGGCAGTATTGTCTTCGCCGACCACAGCACCGGAACGCAAACGCAAAATTTCTTCTTCCAACATATGTTGGTAAAGTGAAATACCAACCTCTTTAATATGTCCGGATTGCTCTTCACCCAAAATATTGCCGGCCCCTCTGATATCCATATCGTGACTGGCCAAAGAAAATCCGGCACCTAAGCTATCCATGGCCTGCAATATGCTCAAACGACGTTCGGCTATCGGTTTGAGCTTGCGTTTGGGCGGAACCGTAAAATAAGCATAACCACGAACCTTACTGCGTCCGATTCGACCTTTGAGCTGATATAATTGTGCCAAGCCGAACATATCGGCTCGATAAACAATCATGGTGTTTACTCTCGGCATATCAATGCCGGATTCAATAATGGTGGTGGAAAGCAACATATCGGCCTGCCCGTCGGCAAACTCATTCATTACCTCTTCCAACTGCTTAACCGGCATTTGCCCATGGGCTACCAATATCTTGATATCGGGCAAAAGTTCATGCAGTTCTTTTTCAACCTCGTGAATATCCGAAACACGAGGGCAAACAAAGAAAGTCTGTCCGCCGCGATATTTTTCACGGTAAACCGCTTCCTTTATCATAACCTTGTCAAACGGCATGACAAATGAACGAGCAGCCAAGCGGTCAACCGGAGGTGTGGCAATAACACTCAAACTCTTTACTCCGGTCAAGGATAGCTGCAGGGTTCTCGGTATTGGAGTGGCGGTTAAGGTTAGGACATGGACATCAGACTTGATTTGTTTTAACTTTTCTTTGTGAGCAACACCAAAATGCTGCTCTTCATCAATAATTAACAAGCCCAAATTACAAAATTCGATTTTTTCCGATAACAAGGCATGAGTGCCGATAACAATCTCTACGGCTCCGTCTTTCAATCCTTGTTTGGTTTCGCGAGCTTCTTTAGGTGTTACCAAACGCGAAAGCATTTTGACCTTAATCGGAAAACCTTCTAAACGAGACTTAAAGTTTTGATAGTGTTGACGGGCCAATAAGGTCGTCGGCACAATTACCGCAACTTGAGCTCCGGAAGCCGCAACGGCAAAAGCCGCCCGTAACGCAACCTCGGTTTTGCCAAAGCCGACATCTCCACAAACCAATCTGTCCATAGGTATAGCGGCATTTAAATCAGCCAAAACATCGGAAATGGCATTTAGTTGGTCATCGGTTTCATTATATGGAAATCTGGCACAGAAATCGTCAAACATACCTTGCGGCGGAGTAAAACAATCGGCTTTTTTGAGTTGTCGTTCGGCGGCAATTTTAATCAATTTCTCGGCAATATCACGAATCTTGGCCTTAACTTTGGCTTTTTTGGCCGCCCAAGCCGCCCCACCTAACGAATCAAGCTCGATATTATCGTCATCAATCCCATAACGCGATAAAACATCAATATTTTCAACCGGAACAAAAAGCTTGGCATCATTGGCGTACATTATTTTAAGGCAATCATGCGGAGCTCCGCCGGCAGTTATATTCTCAAGCCCCATAAATCTGCCGATACCATGTTCTATATGAACCACCAACTCGCCGACATTGAGAGATGAAACATCGGCAATAAAATCTTTGGAGGTAAATTTCTTTTGTTTGCGGCGGTTTTGCTTCTCGCCCAAGATATCTTGCTCGGAAATCAGACAATATCCCTCGCCCTTAAAGCCGTGTTCCAAAGGCATTACGGTCAACACGACTTTATCTTTGGATTTTTGCAGAGCTTCGGCCCAGTTTTCGGCAAAGGTCAAATCCGGTATTTCAAATTCGTTCATCAACGAAAATATGCGTTCGCGACTGCCGGCAGAATAACAGGCAATAATCCGTTTTAACTTTTTGTTTTCGTTCAAATAATTTTTGAGTTCGACATAAACTTCACCGGCGGCAATGTTCTTGGCAGAAGAAAAATTGCGAACCGGCAAAACTTGACAATTAATAACATTGTTAGTTTGAGGAATACTTAAAGATGTTAGCGTAACGCAATGTTTTTCTTTTATTATTTTTGCGAATTCTTTTTCGCTGAGATACAACAGTTCCGGCTTTATCGGGCGATAACATTCCTCTTCGGCAGCCGATTTTATACTCAAGGCCTCTAATCTGGCCTGATAATAATCGGCAATGCTTTCGGCCTTGGACAAGGCTGCCTCTTCAACTTTATCGGAAACCACAATCCCTGCTTGCGGCAAGTAATCAAACAAAGTCGGCAGTGCGTCTTCGTAGAAAAACGGTAGCCAGTTTTCAACACCAATATATTTTCTGCCGCTTGAAACCGCTTCATATATCTCATCACCGTTGAAATCGGCTCCGAAAGCCTCGCGATATTTGGAGCGGAAGGTCTTTATGGTATTGGCGTCAAGCACAACCTCGCTCATTATTTTGAACTGATAAGATTGTAGTTCGCCGGTGGTACGTTGACTCATAACATCAAACTTGCGAATGCGTTCGACTTCGTCATCAAACAAGTCTATTCTTAGAGGTTCGTCGGTTCCAACCGGAAAGATATCGATAATATCGCCTCTAACGGCGTATTCTCCGGGCTCATAAACCTGAGCTACACGATTATAGCCATTAATAGAAGCATAATGAAGAAAATCATCAAAATTCAACTTACTACCAACCGAAACTTCACGCATCGAATTAAGAAAAATTTTGCGTGGCGGCAACTTTTGTAATACCGCACCGACCGAAGTTATTATAATTCGCGGTTGCTTGGCTTGAGGATTTTGAGCCAGCTCGGATAAACAATCAATCCTTTGGGAAATTATGGCGGAACTGGGAGAAACTCGATCATATGGAACCGTGTCCCAGGCCGGAAACCGCAAAACCTTAAATTCAGGATGTAAATATTCCAGAATAGATGCCACATTGTTTAATTCGACACCGTCGGGAGCTATGTAGATAATATCTATTGAAGAATTGAGGGCAAAATTTTCAAGCAAAAATGCCTCAAATCCTTTGGCTACCGAAGAAAATGTCGTGTCTTGAAAACGCAAAATATCATATTTCATATTTTTTAGTTTCTTTATTGTTTACTTGCTTTTAGATTATATATACAATACAAAAAAGTTTATGCAAGTCATATTTAACCATTGGGAACCTCTTTAATGCGTCCGGAAATACTATATCCTGTTTTTGCCGAGATATCTTCTCTTAAGGGAATAGGAACAAAAACCGTAAAACTCTTAAACAACCTTTTGGGCGGCAATAAAATAATCGACCTCTTATTGCACCTGCCCAGCAATGTGGTTGACCGTTCTTATCGCCCAAAACTCAAAGATGCAATTCCGGGGAGAATTTGTACCATAAAAGCCACGGTGGTTGAACATATTCCGCCAAGGTCGCGTAATCAGCCCTACAAGGTTATTCTTGATGACGGATCTGAACAAATTACCCTGATATTTTTTAAAATTTACGCTGATTCAATCGCTAAAAATTTGCCACTTGGAGCAACGCGTATTATCAGCGGTAAAGTCGATGTATTTAACGGCCGGTTGCAAATGACCCATCCGGATTATATTGCCGCCGAAAACGAAGCTTACAAAATTCCTTCATTTGAGACCATATACCCCTTAACCGCCGGAATTTCTACTAAAATGCTCAACAAATACATGGAACAAGCTCTTTTATTGTTGCCTAACCTTCCGGAATGGTTAGATGAAAAATTTGTAAAACAACACGAATGGGATGATTTCAAATCTGCACTTACTCATGCCCATAATCCCAAATATAAATCGGATTTGGAGCCATACTCCAAGCATATTTCCCGTTTGGCTTATGACGAACTGCTGGCAAATCAACTTGCTTTGGCCATTGTCAGAGAAAGAGTGCGTAAGCAGGCCGGATTGGTAATTAAAGGAAACGGACTGCTTAGAAAAAAACTTTTGGAAAAGCTTCCGTTTACCCTTACTAATGCACAAAAAAATGTGTTAGCCGAAATTTATACCGATCAGGCTGATGCCTTTCGTATGCTTCGATTGGTACAAGGCGATGTCGGCTCGGGCAAAACCATCGTCGCCTTGTTTGCCATGCTCAATACCATAGAGGCCGGAATGCAGGCCGCAATTATGGCTCCGACCGAAATCCTTGCTAAGCAACATTTTGAAACTATTGCACCTTTATGTGATGACATCGGGGTTAAAACCGCACTGCTCACCGGAAAAACCAAAACCAAAGAACGCAAGCAAATCCTAGAAGACTTATCTCTCGGCAAAATCAACATTCTCATCGGAACCCACGCCCTGTTCCAAGATGATGTTACCTACAAAAATTTAGGCTTAGCCGTGGTTGATGAACAACACCGCTTTGGCGTTCATCAAAGACTTAGTCTATCGAATAAAGGAAATAAATCCGATGTTTTGGTAATGACGGCAACCCCTATTCCCAGAACTTTGCTTTTGACGGCATACGGAGATATGGAATATTCTAAAATCGACCAACTGCCAGAAGGACGCAAGCCGGTTGATACCAGAGTTTTGCCGGTTACAAAACTTAGCGAAACCGTAGCTGCACTTAAACGGAAAATAGATGAAGGTACTCGAGCCTACTGGGTTTGCCCCTTGGTTGAGGAATCCGAAAAATCCGACTTGGCCGCTGCCGAAGCCAGATTTGCCGATTTGCAAAAAATATTCGGCGACAAAGTCGGCTTGGTACACGGCAAAATGAAAGAGAAAGAAAAAGATGCCGTGATGGAAAAATTTAAGAACGGAGAACTCAAACTATTGGTGGCAACAACCGTAATCGAGGTTGGGGTTAATGTGCCGGAAGCAACCATTATGGTGATTGAACATGCCGAAAGATTTGGCCTATCACAACTCCACCAGTTACGCGGACGGGTAAAACGCGGCATTAATCCGGCGACCTGCCTGCTGCTTTACTCCTACCCGTTGAGTGAAACAGCCAGAGAAAGACTAAATATCATGAAGCAAACCGAGGACGGCTTTATTATAGCCGAAAAAGATTTGGAATTACGCGGCGGCGGAGAGATTTTGGGAACTAAACAAAGCGGATTTGCTAATTTTAAAATCGCCGATATGGAATATCACAAAAATCTTTTGGTTATCGCTAATCAAGATGCCAAGCTTGTAATAAACAAAGACCCTAATCTGCAATCTCCTCGCGGGCAGGCTTTGCGGGTTTTGCTTTATTTGTTTGAAAAAGATGATAGCGTGAGAACCTATAAAGCCTAAATCTCTTCAAGCTTGTGTGAAATATATTCCAACTTTTCGGCGGACAATTTACGACCGGAAATAACCTCGTTAAATACTTCTCTAATCTGTGGAGCATATCTCTTACGCGATTTGGCTATCAGAGTTAAATGATTGGCTGCCGCCTTAAATATTTGCTCTTCATCGGCTAAAAGCTGAGCGGCAAGCTCCAAATAAGGCGGAGTATAGGTATTGTGGCGAAGATTCTTGATATGGCGATAGGCTTCGTCTTGAATATCGGCGGCGGCAAAAGCTGATACATTTTCGTCTTTTACCTTACCGTGCCAGGAAAACCGCCTTTTGGTCTTGGCAACAATGCTCTTCAACTTATTTAAAATCGATTTTTTGTTTTCAAATCCGCTCATGATTCCTCCACTATACTTGCTACTTGATTATAACAAGCTCAAATATTATTTTACAAGTTAAATATTAAACTTGATTTAAGAAAAATATTTGGCAATACTAGTCTAGATTTTTAACTTCGGGGTGTTTTTAATGATATTATATAAACGCAGCAAAAAAGGTAATTTACGCGAAATTACCATCTTGGGGCACACTTTTTCTTATAATAAAAAGCCGAAAATGCCGCCGCATATTGATAGAAATAAAGTATTACAAAAAATTATCAATTTTGACGCCATCGGAATCAATGCCGACAAAAGACCGACCAAAATTATTGTATCGTTGACATCTTTTCCGGAAAGAATTTATGAGATTCATTACACCCTTTATTCGCTGCTGACTCAAAGTTTTAAGCCCGATGAAGTGGTCTTGTGGTTGGCAGAAGAGCAATTTCCCAATAAAGAGCAAGATTTGCCGCCGGCAGTGCTTAATTTGCAAAAAAACGGGCTGACGATTAAATGGTGCCATGATTTGCGTTCGTACAAAAAATTAATCCCGGCACTGCAAGAATTCCCCAATGATATTATCGTCATTGTGGATGATGATGTATACTATCCGGAAAATTGGCTGGAAAAACTTTATAAGCAACACCTTAAAACTCCAAACTGCGTTATCGGACATCGTTGTCATCAAGTAACCTTGGATAAAAACGGATATCCTAAACCCTATAAACAATGGAAGAAAAACTCTACCCTCACCAAACCGTCTTTTAGAAACTTTTTGACCGGTTGCGGTGGGGTCTTATATCCGCCGCATTCGTTATATCGAGATGTAGCCGATGTAAAAAAATTCAAAGAGCTCGCACCTTATGCCGATGATATCTGGTTTTGGGCAATGAGTGTCCTAAATAATGTTAAAATCAGAACTTTTTGGGGACGTATGCGTAAGGTACTCCTGGTTAACCCCGAACGCGAAATGCGGACAACCGAAGAACTCACCCTTACCAAGCTAAACATTGAACAGGATGGAAATAACAAACAAATGGCCGCGGTTATTGCCGCTTATCCGCAAATATTGGAAAAATTAAAGGATTAAAAAATGTCGAAAATTACTATCGCCTACGCTCCGGATAAAAACTTTGTTCCGCTTACCTTGGTTTCTATGGCCTCGGTACTTAATAATGCTCGCAAAAATGACGAGATTGAGTTTGTTATTATGTATGCCGATTTGGAAGACAAATATCTGCAAACCTTTGACAACTTGCAATCAATAAAGCCATACTCGCTCAAAACACTTAAGGTCGATACCAAAATTTTTGATGGTTTTCCCTGCCCTAACTGGGTTACCATGGAGGCATGGTTTCGTTGTTTGTTGGCTGATTTATTGCCTGATGATGAAAGAGTGCTGTATCTGGATTGTGACACAATCGTCAGAGCTTCGTTACATCCATTGTTTGAGCTCGATTTAGGCGATAATCTGGCCGGAGTTATTGAAGACTCCTCACTCTCAAAACAAAAAGCCCAAAACATCGCTTTGGAAGATAACTTTTATTTTAATTCCGGCGTTATGCTGATTAACCTAAAGGCTTGGAGAAAATGCGACTTTTTTGCCAAGCTTAAAGATATTGTGATGAAAGACAGCAAAATCAGTAATGATCAAGATGCCCTAAACAAAGCTTGTGACGGACTTAAATATCGTCTATCACCCAAATATGACTATATGCATGTTTGGTGGCGGAAAAATGTTTCACAGTATGATGAAAAATATCAAAAAGAATTCCTAAAAGCCGAAGAAAATCCGGTGATTGTCCATTTTACCGGTGTGAAGCCTAATAATCCGGCTTGTAAAAACAAATTTACTCCGGAATTTAGGCAATATGCCGCAATGGTTCCGGCTTATGATGCTTTGCAAAAAGAAATCGGACTTAAAGCCGCCGGTAAAGGAAGAGAAAAACTCCCACTAATCAAACGGATTTTCTCTATCGAAACCTCTACCGACCGCAAAAGAAAATATATAAATATCTTGGGTTTTACTTTTAAGGTTAAGATGTAAAAAATGAAACTGAAAAAATTTTTTAAAAAAAATATAGATAAACCAATATCTGATGAGGTTCAATATGTTGAAATCTCTCAGTCTCCATATATTCGTAAAGAAAATGATCCTAAATTGATTGCTTTCTATTTACCTCAATATCACTCAATAAAAGAAAATGATGATATACATGGTAAAGGTTTTACTGATTGGTTAAATGTTGCCAAAGCAACCTCTCTGTGTAATGGACATAGACAGCCCCAACTTCCTATTGATGTTGGTTTTTATGACTTGTCTCATGTCGATGTCATGTATAGACAAGTAGAACTAGCAAAAAAATACGGAATATACGGCTTTTGTTTTCACTATTACTGGTTTTCGGGAAGACGCGTGTTGGAAAAACCAATTATGAACTTTTTACATAACAAAGATTTGGAACTTCCGTTTTGTCTTTGTTGGGCTAACGAAAATTGGTCAAAATTGTGGGATGGCGGAGATAAAGAAGTATTTATAAAACAGGATCTTAATGATAATGATTTTCAGGGATTCTTTGATGATATACTTCCGTTCTTTTCAGATGAAAGATATATAAAAATTAATAACAAGCCTTTGCTCATAATATATAAGACACATACATTAAATGAAGATGTATTAAAAAGATTTATTGTCTTTATGAATGAAACGGCAAAAAAACACGGATTTGATGGAGTTTATCTGCTTACCACAAACTCTTGGGAATATGATGCTTCTTTGGCGAAAAAAGCCGAAGAATTAGGATTTGATGCGACCATGGAATTTCCTCCTCACGGATTAATTTTTGGTAAAGGTAAACAAATTGAAGATTATCAAATAAAAACCGATATATATGATAAAAAATTCCAAGGTATGGTTATAGATATGAATAAAATTATAAACGAAAAAATATATAAGACCAATGCCAAATTTAAGGGATTATTTCCTTCTTGGGATAACTCCCCAAGAAAATGCCACACCGGATGTTTTTTAATGCAAACATCCATAAATGATTATAAAAAGTGGCTGGAAGATACAATTTACGATACAAAAATGAATAATTCAAAAGACGAACAATTTATTTTCATCAACGCATGGAACGAATGGGCGGAGGGAGCACATCTTGAACCTGACCATAAAACTGGTTATGCATACCTACAAGCCACAAAAGATGTTTTGGAAAATCTTGAGTAGAATGAATAAAGCACGGAATATTCCGTGCTTTATTTGTTATTAGTTTTGCTTGTATATAATCTCTCGAAATCCGTACTTAGCGGCCCAGTCTTTTGATACATTTTGACTGATAACAACTGCCTTATTGCAAAATTGTAATAATGGTAAATCTGTTATGCTGTCAGAATATGCAATAGAGTCAATTTTTTTCAGATCGTGATGAAAAAACTCTAGCATTAGCTTGATTTTATTTTCATTCATACAATCTAATCCGTCAAAACCGCCCGTTGCAATACCATTTTTAAAAGCAATTTTTGTTGAAAAGAAACCATCAAGGTCAAAATCTTTAATAAACTCCTTGATATATATATCATAGCCTCCGCTTACAATATAGATTTTATATCCCTGTCGTTTTAATTTGAGCATTTCATCTATGGTTTCTTTTACAAAACCTGGTTTTAATTTATCCTCATAAAACTTTGCGGCAAGACCCTCTAACTCCGCTTTACTAAATCCTTTTAATTGCCAGATATTGAGTAATTTGTTTACTGTTTTGTGTGTATGTTTTTCTAAAAATCTTGTTATCCCATACTTATACAAAACCTTACGAAGTTTTTCTTTAAGTTTCATTTTGCGATTTTTGGTGGATTTCCTTACATACTTTATATATGCCTCTGCCGTTTGAAAACTTATGCAAGTATCGCAAAAATCAAATAGTGCAACTTTTTCATTATCAAATTGTTCAAAATAACTCCCTATAATATCTAAAACTTTTTGCATTTGCTCGGTTGTACCTATTGTTATACGCAAACAGTTATAAACTTTGGGACTTTGGCTGAGCATACGAACATATATGTTGTGTTTATCTAGCCAACGATACATATCTTGCTTTTTTAGTTCACTGTTAAATTTCATTATCAAAAAATTGGATTCACTTGGATAAACGGTTATATCTTTTTGATATTTTTTTAAACCTGATATAAATGCCGCCTTTGCTTTTTTAACCTCTGACACATATGATTGCATATAGGCTATATCCGATAATGCCGCTATTGCCGCTGTTTGATTTATGGTCGTTATGTTTTTGGGATTTCTTATCTTAGAAATAGCTTGTATGTTATCTTTTGATGAAATTAAGTACCCAATACGGAAATTGGCCAATGCAAATGCTTTTGACATGGTGCGGGTAATTAATATGTTCCGATATTTTAATACTAACTCCTTACATGTAACACCGGAGAATTCTGCATATGCCTCGTCTAGCAAAAATAATATCTTGGGAAATTTTGACACTAAATGCTCAATATACTTCTTGCTATGACAGTAACCTACCGGATTATTGGGATTAACTATATATACCAATTTCGGATTACTTTTCTTTATGTCTGCTTCGAACTTTTGGGCATTGAATTTAAAATCATCATCTACTTCACTGAAAATTATATGTGCTCCGCTGGTCTCCGCGGTTAAACGAAAATTATCATACGAGGGACCTTGTATTACGACATTGTCTCCGACGCCCAAATATGTTCTGGCTATATATTCGTGCAGACTATCTGATGATGAAAAATATTGTATGTTTTCGGTCGGAATATCTAGGTATTCAGACAGTTTTTCTAATAATTTTTTGTTCTCACAGGACGGATAAAGATTATAAAAATCTGCTTTGTCAACAAGCTCCTTTACTGCTTTTTCCACATAAGGCGAAGGCGGAATCGTCGCTTCATTCCAATCCAGTTTAAGCGATTTCTTCTTCTCATCATCACTTAGTGTCCATATTTTATGAGAACAAACATTGTATGGTTTTATTTTATTAATGTAACTTTTTACAAAATTGTTATGCATTTTATATTACCTTTTTGATCTTACTAATATCAAATAATTCACCCATTTTAAAATCAAACGATTCAGGCGACCATGGACTAAAGCCAGAAGCTGAATTCAATGTCAGCTCTCCGAATTTTATTTCACCGCCAGGCAAATTGTATAAATCAACCCTAACATGAGCAAAATCTTGGCATAATTTTTCTGCCAATTTGACCATCTCATCAAAATTATCAGGCTTGGGAAGCGGTTCTTTTGCTTTTACCTTGTGTTCCTCAACTAATTCGAGGTCAAGCATATTCCAGTCCATATCATAAAAACTACGCTCTTGCACTTCCTTATATTTATTGCTTACCCAGCAAAAATATGGTTTACCGCCGAAACATAAAAATTTGTAGTCCAATGCTGACTTATCAACCGTCTCCAGATATTTTTCTATAACTATCTTGGGGACAATATTTTTGTAATCATATTCTAAAAATTTATAATAAAGATTCGAATGTGGTTTCATCCATTCTGATAATTGCTTCTTGGCGGCCGCTATGTCTAATTGTTTTTTATCCTTTACTATAATGTTCTGGCCTGAACCCCAATTTATCTTCATCGCGAACTGATTTGGCAATTTGTCAAAATCTATTTCCTCTGGACTATCATAGACTCCAAGTAATGGTACAAGATATTTTTCACCTATCTTCTCAGCAACATAATCTCGAACCAAATATTTGTCAGAACAAATGGTTCTAAGCGGATTCTTATCAAATAATTTACACCATTGTATTTTTTCATTAAATGTACGCGGATGTAATATATTGGGTTTATACCCTACATGATCCCCCAGAAATGTTTCAAGTATGGTCAATTTATCTTCTGTAGAAAAATTTTCGTTAAATCTTTGCTCATATAAATAAGCTACACTTGTCTTCTTTTTTGTTTTGTAGCTTATTATCCTCTTTCCTAAAATATAAATATTTCTGCGACCATCAGGCTTACGTTCTTTTTTTATTAGTCTCATTTTTATCTCCGTATTATTTTTTTGCAGGTATGCATACTAAAAGTATTTCATTGAAAATTGTATCTATTGGCTTATGTATCTTATATGTATACCCTAAATTTAAATCTTCAAAAAGTGGTTTTATATGCATAAGGTCATCGTAGTTGTGATAAATACTCATTAATATTATAGGTCTATCTCTTTTTATTGTTTCCAGTGCCCCTTTGATGAATAGCTGTTCCGCTCCTTCTATATCAACTTTAATCAATTCAACCTTATCTATCTTATGTTCTAAAACATAGTTATCAAGTGTTTCCATCTTGCAATTCTCAATATTTTTACTAAGGCAAGCAAACTCATATGAATTGCCACTTCCGCTATCGCTGCTTATCGCAAGTGTTCCCCTTTTGTCTCCTAAGGCCAAATTTTCCACAACGACATTACTAATGTTGTTTAACTCCATTGTTTGCAGGGCCATTTGATAATTACTGTTTGTACCTTCAAAACCAATCACTTTATTATTAGGAAAGTGTTTTTTAAATACTAAGATGGAATCGCCAATATATGTTCCAACATCTATAATTACCCCTTTTCCTATAGTAAAGTTGAATTTGTTTAAGCCATGTTCATCTAGAAATACAGATGTTTCAAAATGTCTTATCGGCAAAATAAAGTTATTATATTGATATATTTCTCCCCCTATATCTTTTATGCTATGGATGAAGTTTTTAACAACTGTATTGCTATATTTTATCTGTTCAGATGTTTCCAATAAATCTTTACTTCCACCATTGCAAAGATACTCATATTTGTTTAATACTTCCATAATGGTTCTGTATGATTCAGCATCCAAATTAGCCAATAGCCTCGGTTTATCGATTTTATCGTATACATCCTTATTTGCTATAAAATCAGGCACAAGGCTCAAACTGATATATGGCCTGTACAAGCCATAATCATCAGCGTTTTTATTTTTTTTGATTTTAAATGAACAAATTTTTAGTCCGCAAACATATAATTTCCAATGTCCTTGGGGTGTAACTTTAGTCTCTATTATTTTCATTATTTAAATCCCTCAAAATATTTTTTACGAAATTCTTGACGATACTTCTTTATCGGAATAGGAAAAGATAGTATTTTTCCAAGCCATTTAGGAAGTTTTCGAGGTTCTAGTTGCAGCTCCGAATTAACCTGAGGATAGTTGTTTATATTGTCATGCAACATCTTAATGACCTCTTTTTCTTCCCGTTTCGTAGTGCCTAATTCAAGATATTTCTCTCTTGATACCTTTTGCATGGTTTTGATATCTGATTTACATAGTTTAACCATTGCATCGTACAAAGATTCCACATCATTTGTATCAATTATAAAACCGTTTTTTTCATTATCAACCATGTAGTTGGCTCCGGTATTCTCGGTCACAATTAGAGCTTTACCTTGCATAGCTCCTTCTAATACAACCAAACCACTGGGTTCATCTAAAGAAGGCACACACAAACAATCTATGCAATCAAAAAAAACTTTCTTTTGATCGTTTTGTATTTCACCAAGCCACTCTACATAATCTGCTGATTGTGAATAAAGTGATTGACCATATTTATTGTTATAATGACCAGCTATGATTAACTTTGTATTTTTATATTGTTTATGAAGTTTGTTAAAAGCCTTAAGTAGTAAGTCAATTCCTTTAACCGGCATTATGGATCCTATAAAACCAAAAGTTATTGGCTCATGAAGCGGTGTGAAATCTTTAAAATCATCTTCTATGGCATTATTTATTATTTTGATATTTTGATTATACTTTTGCGATATGTTCGCGGCGTATTCAGAAACTGTATATATGTTGTAGAAATTTCTATACACCTCTGCAAAATCTGGATCGTCTTTCATACCTTCATCAACAAGCTTTGTTTCGCGTATAAACCAAACAAGCGGCGTGTTGTATCTTTGTAAAACATCTACAGCTTTGTAAGTTACGGTGGTGTTGCACAATATAAAATCATATTTTTTATTATTTTTTTCGTATTGTGCCTTTATGTCTCTCCTACTGTTTTTAACAAACACAGGATTAAAACCTTTTTCTTTATATCTATCTAATAATCCCCCTCCTCCAAGCGTCCATATTTCAACATCACATCCATAATTTTTGAAATATTGAGCCTGACGTAACAGTGAGTTTGGAGCTCCTGTAACTGTCATATCATGTGAAATCAGCAATATTTTTTTATTTTGCATAATTTACCTCTTTCATTGGATACTTGGTTTTGATAGTTTGGAATCTGTTATTGTCTTTGAATATATCGGTATCTTAAATATTTTTATAAGCATTTTATTTTTTTTGGTTATTTTTTTAGAATATATAAAATGTAGAATACGGAATATAAGATTTGGTGGAGTATATGGACCTTTTCTCTTGCTAGGCGGTGTAATACAATCATCTATATTGTATCCTTGAGCTACAATAATATGACCTAAAAAACGTTCCATGTCGTGAGCCAATGATTTTATATCCCTTTCAGACGGTGCAAAATACTCTTCTTTGAGATTGAGGCTTAATAGCGGGTGCAGGAGTTTTGCTCTTACCATAAACATAGTTCCGGCAATATACGCAAACTTCGCACTTGAATACCCAAGCTGTTCTACAAACTTGGCACTATTGTCATAACACTCTTGATTCCACGGTTCTTCGTCTACAATAAGCCTGTAATTAGATACCATTCCAAGATTGGCCTTTTTCTTAAAACTTTTCATACATTTATTGAATTTTCTCTCGCTGCTCATAAAATCCAGTAAAAGCTTGCGATGTGTGCTACCTGACATATCATAGCAGTTCACCGATGCTCCTATAAACATATCTCGCTTGGTATGTATCTTTATTACATATGAGTAATCGTCTAAATTGATACATTGCAAAACCTTTACAAAAGGCCAAACATCGAATCCTCTATTTGCTACTTGAATTATGTGAGCTTTTTCGTTGAAAGTTTTGATTTGTTTTTCTATATCCTTGTCATATTCTACAACCGTCACATACAAGTCATAATCATATTTCGATACATTGCCAATATATGAAAGCATTTCTGCCAACATATCCTTATAGTATAAATGTAAATGAATTAATATAGGTTTCATATTGGCTGTTCCGGCAAATCTTTTACATGGGCTTCATCTTATGCTTAAACACTGTTTCTTTGCAAATCATTTTTTGTATTTATGCCTGTTTAAATATCAATTTTAGCAACTTTCTTATTATTGCTTTACGGCGTTTCTTTTGCAGTTGTTTATTCGAGCCAAAGATTTGTTTATAATATTCGTAATCTTCTTTTTTATTTACGTCTTCTACCCCGATGAGCTGTCTTATTAAAAAATTATCAAAAGCATTTTTCGTTTTTTTGTCAATAGCGTGATTATTCAAAAATGATATACTCTCTTGTATTATTGTATGAGAAAAAATTTTATGCTTTTCTCTGCGAGATGTATCGTTAGTTAAAGATTTTTCATTAAATCTGTAATTATAACCTACATAGTTAATAAATTTCCACTTTCTCGCGTAAAATATAGCTTCTAATGTAAAAAGCACATCTTCACAATAACTCACCGGAAAAAAAGATATTTTATTATTTTGGATTAATTCAGATTTCCATAACTTATTGCATACATAACATTTTCTTATGTTGTCTAATAGCTGAAACTTTGTTTGCACAATTATATCATTACACACATGTTGCTTGGTAATTTGCCCTCCTTTGATGACATTAACACCACATTGCACAACATCTATATCTTTATCAAAATTAGAGACTAATGTTTGATAAAAATTCGGCTCAATATAGTCATCTGAATCCACAAAACTTATATATTCTCCTCTCGATACTTCAATACCTCGGTTTCTGGCCGCAGAAACACCAGAATTTTCTTGATATATATTAATAACCCGGGAATCACGAGTAGCATAATCTTCTATAATATTTCCGGAATTATCAGTGCTGCCGTCGTTTATACATATTATTTCTAAATTATCATATGTTTGGCCTAAAATTGAATCTAAGCACTTGGGCAAAAATTGCTCAACATTATATACTGGAATTATTATTGATATAAGAGGTTTATTTTCCATTACACTTCCTTGCTTCTTCTATTGCGTTTCTTGTGGCTTGAAGATTTGCGTACCCATACTTAATATCAGGCTCTAGGTGTGCACCCTCTCCCCATTCGTTCCATGCATTTATAAATATAATTTGTTCATCGGATGAGTTATGTTCCCTAGTCCATATAATGGTATCTTTTAGCCATTTTTGATATACTTGTGGCGACATATTGTAATATATTCGAGAATTGCTTTGATTTCTTGGGGTATTATCCCAGCCGCAAAATACTCCTTTATACAGGCTATATGATGTATTATATTTCCAAGTTTCTTTTTCTATAAAATCTTTACAATCAAGGAGCTTTCCTGAATAGTTGGGATTTATCCAAAAATTTTTATTTTTAAGTTCCGGCAATTTCATACCACATGGTGAGAATTCCGCAACGGCATCAAGACCATATTCTTTGACAAAATTATCTGATAAATTATAACCTTGACCACAAATGTGCAAACCTTTAAGACCGTTATTGATTGCCAGCTCTTGAAATTTTTTTATTATTGCCTTCAACTCACTTGAGGTAAATTTATCGGGATGATATATGATGAAAAGAGGCTTACCTCTTACTTTGATATAGCGAGAATCTTGAAAGAAAGGTAGTATATCATAAAAAAACTGCTCGACTTGCGATATATCAAAATTATCTTCTATAATGGTCTTTTTGTCTCCGCCAAACCATCTACTCTCCCAGCTTTCGTTGGCCCAGAATAAACAAAACGGAAAATTTAATTCTTTGTTGTTGAGCCAATTAAATAGCGGTTTTTCCAATACTCTTTGCCCAGAAAACCAATAATAATAAAAACAAAAACCTCCTATTCCATATTTTTTTGCTAATTCAACCTGTCGGTACATCACATCATCATGCGATAAATCATAAAACCCAACATCCATGGGAATATGAGGTTGATAGTGTCCGGTGAATTGAGGTTTTGCCTTAGCAACATTGGTCCATTCGGTAAATCCTTTGCCAAAATTTTCATCATTTATAGATGTCTGGTGAAATTGAGTTAAATAGTATGCTAAAAGCAACGGATCTTTGGATTGTAACTCAATGTTATCAGAAGCCTCTCCTTCATAGCATTCTTTATTTTGCGGTTTAAGTTCTGCCGTTACATAATCTTCGATACTAAACTTGCTGTTTTGTTTATCTTTTAGATGTTTGTTATATAGAGTTTTTTGAGCTTGATATGTATCTTTGTCTATTAATCGTAAAACATATAGAAGTTTATATATATATTTCTTTATCGTAAACATGGCAACATTTCCATTTTTGTTAAAAATTTGTTTTAATTTGATATGCTTCATATATGAACATCATTCTTTTAGGAAGCTTTATTTTCCATATCGTTTTCCACACTAAAATTTTATCCTTATTCCCAAAATTGTTAGCTCATATACTTTTCCGTTGTACCCGAAAGAAAACAACTGTCTTAAAAATGTTTTTTCTTTGGTATAATCGGCGAACTTTTTATATATATCTTCGGGCATGATGGATTGACATTTTGCTTTGTATTCATCAATATTTTCTTTAGGTAATTTGCGATAGTGAAGACTCGCCAGTCCAAGTGCACAACTCCAAAATTCTTCCTTGACTGATGGGTATATATTTTCCTTTTGTAAAAATTTCAAGGTATCATTGATAAAATCCGGAACCAACAGGTTAACAGCCGACTTTTTATGGGTTATGGAGCTCTTGCGGTGTAAGTAATTGTAAAAAGGTTTATCTATATATAATATCATCTTTGCTTTTGCTCTTACCGAAACCGAAAAAATTAAATCCTCACAACAATAGCCTTCCGAAAATAATATATTATTTTTTTTAAGCAACTTTGCCGAGCAAAATTTGTTCCAAGCAGCAGAAACTCCTTGAAAGATTATTTTAGGATTGTCATTTATGTATGTTATTTCTTGTTTATATAGATTGTTCTTTAGCTGTTTTTTGCGACTATTTTCTTCGTGTACGGTAATTGCATATTCAACTAAATCAACTCCGTTTTCTTTGGCAGCATTATATAATGTCTCATATGCACTGAGCTCTACCCAATCGTCAGGATCACAAAAAGCTATATATTCTCCTTGTGCCGCTTTAATACCATTATTTCTGGCGACACCGGGGCCGGAATTTTTTTGATTGATTATTTTTATTCTGTTGTCTTTTGCCGCATAATCTTCTAATATTTGCAACGAATTATCGGAACTTTCATCGTTTACACAAATAATCTCAACATCTTGTAATGTTTGTTTAAGCAGACTATCCATACATTTAGGTAAATATTTTGCAACATTATAAATCGGCAATACCACTGATACTTTAGTCATAAAACACCATTTTAGTCTTTTCTGCAATTTATGCGTCATGCTATTATACTATCAATAAAATTTCAATATGATTATTTATATTGTTATTGTTTTTATTTTATCGTTTGATTTCCACATTTTAATGTATAGTATTACATTGTGTTGAATCTTATAGCAGAGATTAATGATGATGCCAGAAATATCTATTATCGTTCCGGTATACAAAGTTGAAAAATTTTTATTACCTTGCCTTGATTCCATTAAAAATCAATCTTTTCAAAATTTCGAGGTAATCTGTGTCGATGACGGAAGCCCCGACAACTGTGGATCTATATTGGATAATTATGCTAAAACCGATGCTCGTTTTAAGGTTATCCACAAAAAAAACGGCGGACTTTCTTCCGCCCGTAATGCTGCTATGTCTTTTTTAAGAGCCCCATATACTCTGTTTTTAGATTCTGATGATGCCTTGCATCCGCAAGCTCTTGAAGTCATCCACCAATACATAAATATAATAAACGCAGATGTTTTCTGGTTTGATAGTTCTACATTTACTGGCAATGTTCCAGACTGTGAAGTTTTTGACATAAATAATTTAAAAAACATCGAAACTTTTTGTAATCCGTTTGAAATATATGCTCTTAAGAAAAAATCAGATCGCGGGAAAAAAATTAAAATCAGCGGCGTGGTGTGGAATAAAGTATATAAAACTCAATATGTAAAAAACACTCCCTTTGAAGAAGGACTGTCTCCGGGAGAAGATAATCTCTTCACTTTTGATGTCATGACACAAATAAATCGTATTGCTCATATTCCCTACGGTTTGTATTTTTATCGCATAAACCATTCTTCAATTATGAACACATTTAACCAAGAAAAATATAAAATAAATATCCGAAAAGAAGTTGACGGATATGTTAAACTGCAAAATAAATACTTGAATTCCAATATATCCGACAAAAAGAAAGAGGCTATCACACGATTTACAGCAACATTTTTCTTCAAAAATGTCATAAGATTTTACGGAAAGCAACTCAGTCACATGACAAAAGAAGAAACTGATTACATAAAAGAAGCTGTTACCTCAGGCCAGTTTCACTTTAAAAACATGAAATTAGCTCACCGCATGCAGATGTTCTACTACCTAAAAATAAAACCTTGGCTTTTAGGTAAGAAACACCTCTAGAAACATTATATGAAATTATCTGCCGATACCTCGATAACTATAGCCATGAGCCTTGGCTTTTTTCGCATCTAAAAGATTGCGGCAGTCGACTATGTTTTTATGCTTCATCAAATATGATGCTCTTTCCAAGTCCAAATTTTTGAATTCTTCCCATTCAGTCAGAATTGCCAGTACATCAGCATCTTTTATCACTTGGTACATATCATCGGCGTAACTTATTTTGTTGCCAAATATATTGCAAGCCGTCCCCATCGCTTTAGGATCGTATGCTGTTATATTGAGACCATACTCCAACAATTTATTTATTATTTCTATAGCCGGACTTTCACGGCAGTCATCGGTGCCATTCTTGAAAGCCAATCCCAGCACCGCAATTTTAGGATTTTCTATGCCTTTTACGGCATTTCTTATTCTTTGTGCCATTTGCTCTTTGCGAAGCTGATTGCCAATTATTGCCGCATCAACCAAACTCATTTTAACCCCGTTCTGCCTGGCCATATAGCTCATTGCCATGGTATCTTTTGGGAAACAGCTTCCTCCGTAACCAGGACCGGGATTTAAGAATTTATTACCAATACGGCTGTCTAATCCCATTCCTTTGGCCACCTCCGTGATGTCGGCTCCCGAAGCTTCACAAAAATCCGCCATTTCATTGATATAGTGTATCTTTATGGCCAAAAAGGCATTTGATGCGTATTTTATGGTTTCGGCAGATCTTCTTTTAACAAACAACATATTGGTTTTATCGGCAAAAGGAAGATACAGTTCTTTTATCAGATTAAAAGCCCTCTCCTTTTCGGCTCCGACAATTATTCTATCCGGATAAAAAAAGTCATGAACGGCAAAACCTTCTCGCAAAAATTCCGGCAACGAAATTACATCAAAATCGGCAAACGGATTTTTTTTGCTGATTAGGGTTTCGATGTCATCTCCGGTACCTACCGGAACGGTGGATTTGGTGGCAATTACGGTATAACCGCTCAAATGCTCTGCAAGCTCTGTAGCGGCGGCATGAATATATTTCATATCTGCTTCTTTGGTGACAGGGTGCGGAGGTGTACCGACAGCTATTATTACCAAATCAGCATCTGGAATTCCTTCTTTCATTGAGGTTGTAAACTTTAGGTTTCCGCTTCGTACATTTTTATGAAATAAATCTTCAAGACCTTCCTCATAAAGAGTAATTTTTCCCTCTTTCAAGGCCTCTATTTTACGAATATCTCTGTCAATACAAGTTACTTCGTTTCCCAACTCTGCAAAACCGACACCTGTTGGCAACCCAACATATCCTGTTCCTATTATACTTATTTTCATAATCTTACCTTTTGTTGTATTCAGATAGCAACATTGTTAAACCAAATATTTCTGTTTTTCCAGTAATTTTACGAAATATCAGCATAATTTTTCCATACCAAAAAAACCACCCTTGCGGGTGGCTTTTAATTGGTGGGCGCTGAACCGGTGACTCAAGCCTAGCCGGCTTGAGTTGCACTGGCGGAGTTTTGCCGTATCCGGCAAACCGGCGATACTCCCGTCTCGCCTACTCCTTGTAGTCGAACTCCCTTCCTCGGGAGTTCAAACCTCAAGCCCCCATACCCAAAAAACCACCCTTGCGGGTGGCTTTTAATTGGTGGGCGCTGAGAGGTTCGAACTCCCGACCCTCTCGGTGTAAACGAGATGCTCTTCCAGCTGAGCTAAGCGCCCTCGTTCCTTACAGGAAAGTCTTATACACTCTTCAAAAAAATTAATCAAGTGTTTTTTTTATGTTTTTTTATCTTTTTTTTCTTAAAAAAACGAGGCATCATATAAGATGCCCCGTTTCGCTTATAAACTTTGTTCGAAAATTAATATATAATCAATCTTCGTCATATATTAGTTTACAGAGTCTTGCAAAGCTTTACCAGCTTTGAATTTAGCTTGCTTACGAGCAGGAATTTTGATCGTAGCACCAGTGCGCGGATTGCGACCGGTTGTAGCAGCTCTTTTTGATACGGCAAATGTACCAAAACCAACCAAACGAACTTCGTCACCTTTTTTCAAAGCAGAGGTTACAGAAGATACAAATGCATCCAAAGCCTTAGCAGAATCAGTCTTGGTAAGGCCGGTTGAACTAGCAATGCTAGAAATCAATTCATTTTTATTCACGGTGAGGACTCCCTCTAATATAAGTTATAAACAAATGATACAAGGCACTATGCCCCGCTCACAGCAAAATTTGAACACCTATTTATATTGCTGTCAAATGAAAATTCTTTATTTATCAACATTTTTGAGCTTTTTTGAGCTTTATCCACAGATATTTAACCATATCAACGCGATTTGTTTTTTATTTTTCTATATTTACAAGAAAAATCAAGGCAAACCTTTATAAAATAAGAAACACCTCCGAATCTGCAAAGACTCGGAGGTGTCGGTATTCTGCGATAATAATTACTTGCCGATTTTCTTGGTTAAAGCTACTTTCAATACCTCTTTAACTTCAGAAACCGGTATAATCTTCAATCCGGTTTTGACATTATCGGGAATTTCGGCCAAATCTTTTTCATTGTCTTTGGGAATTATTACCGTTTTGATTCCGCCGCGTAATGCCGATAATAACTTCTCTTTTAGGCCACCTATCGGTAAAACTCGTCCTTGAAGTGTTATCTCTCCGGTCATGGCGACATCTTTCCTTACCGGTATTTTGGTTAGTACCGATACAAGAGTCGTATACATGGCAATACCTGCCGATGGCCCGTCTTTGGGTGTGGCTCCCTCGGGTACATGGACATGAATATCGGTTTTTTCAAATATTTCCGGCGATATTCCCAATTCTTTGGAATGTGAGCGAACAACCGAATAGGCCGTATCTATCGACTCCTTCATTACATCACCAAGTTTTCCGGTTTGCTTGACAACGCCTTTACCCGGCATATCCACGGCCTCAATAAACAATATATCTCCGCCTACCTCCGTCCAGGCCAAGCCGGTCGTAACTCCAACCTGATCTTTTTCTTCGGCCTCGCCGTAGCGATATTTTATTACACCAAGATATTGCTCCAGGTTCTTGGCATTTACTTTCAACGGCAACTTCTTGGCATCTTTGGCCAATAAAATCTCCTTGATTGACTTTCGAGCTATGGTCGATAATTCGCGTTCAAGATTTCTGACACCGGCCTCGCGAGTGTAGTATCTGACGATATCTCGAATCGCCTCGTCTTCTATCTTGAGTTCTTTATCTTTTAGTCCGTTTTCCTTAAAAATTTTGGGCAGTAAATGTCTTTTGGCGATTTCTATCTTTTCATCTTCGGTATACCCTGACAAACGGATAATTTCCATTCGGTCCAACAAAGGACGCGGCATATCAAGCGAATTGGCCGTTGTCACAAACATTACATCAGACAAATCATAATCTACTTCCAGATAATGATCGTTAAATGCCGCATTCTGTTCCGGATCCAATACTTCCAACAGTGCCGATGACGGATCGCCGCGGTAGTCATTGCCTAACTTATCAATCTCGTCTAATAAGAATAAAGGATTGGAGGTTCCGGCTTTTTTCATACCTTTGATTATCTTACCAGGCATAGACCCAATATAAGTACGACGATGTCCTCTTATCTCGGCCTCATCTCTCATACCTCCCAACGAAGTCCTGACAAATTTGCGTCCGGTAGCTCTGGCAATGGATTTGCCCAGCGTGGTTTTACCAACCCCCGGAGGGCCAACCAAACAAAGAATCGGACCTCTGACTTTGTCTGAGCGAGCTTGGACTGCTAAATATTCGACAATTCTTTCTTTTACCTTATCTAACCCATAGTGGTCGGCATCTAACACATCTATGGCGTATTGCAAATCTTTATTTATATTTGAGCGCTTTTTCCACGGAATATCCAATATCCAATCAAGATAGTTGCGAACAACCGTTGCCTCTGCCGAATTGGGGCCCATGGTTCTTAGCTTTTTAACCTCGGCCAGAGCTTTTTCTTTGGCTTCTTTAGATAACTTAACTTTTTCGATTTTTTTCATATATGCAGAAATTTCGTCTTCGCCATCCTCGTCGCCCAATTCCTTCTGAATCGCCTTCATTTGCTCGTTCAAATAATATTCTTTTTGGCTTTTTTCCATCTGTTTGCGGACGCGGGTACGAATCCGATTTTCAACCTCTAACATGGTAATTTCGGCATCCATAAACCCAAGCAATTTTTCATATCTTTCGGCCAGCGAATGACCCTCCAACAATACTTGCTTGTCGGCTATCTTGAGCGATAAATGCGATGCTATGGTATCGGCCAATTTAGTCGGATCTTCAATCTGATTAACCGCCGTTAAAACCTCTGGCGGGGTCTTTTTGGACAACTTTACATATTCTTCAAACTGCGACAATACCGCCCTTATTATGCCCTCTATCTCCGGATTGTTTTCTTCTTTATCCGGAAGTAAAGTAATCTTGGCTTTGAGCATATCATCACCGGCCTCCACTCTGTCAAGCTGAACCCGCTCTACCCCCTCTATTAAAACCTTTATCGTACCATCGGGAAGCTTCAATAGTTGTAATATCCGCCCTAAAGTACCTACGGTGAATACATCTTCCGCCGTCGGATCTTCAACACTTTGGTCGCGTTGGGTCACAAGAACTATTTCCTGATCTCCTTCCGTTACCTCTTGTAATGCGTTGATTGACTTCCTTCTGCCGACAAAAAGCGGTACTATCATCTTGGGATATACAACTATATCTCTTAACGGTAATACCGGATACTTATCTTTTTTATTAAACATTATCTAATGCACCTCAAAATTTTATCGCTACCATATATAATATAGGAATCATTATGCATTTGTGCAATATTGATGATATTTTTTTGCCACAGCTCCCCTTTTTCATCAATCAAGCAATGTTTTAATCCACAAAAAAAATCTGTGTAATATTTGTTTTTTGTGATTTTGCTTGATATTTTTTGCCTGTATGCTGTATATAAATAGTCTAAATAATAACGGAGAATAAAAATGGCGGTGAAAAACAGACCTGCCTACTCAAGTGACGATATTGATGTCGATGTTTCTATCACCTTGGGAACCGCAGATTTGAGAGTATACCAATTATTGCGTCTCGGACGCGGTGCCGTGGTAGAGCTGGATCGGAATGTCGACGACAATGTCGATATTTATGTTAATGATGTCCTCATCGGTCATGGCGAAGTGGTGGTCACCGAAGATGAAACAATCGGTATCAGCGTTACCGACACAACACCATAGATAAAAATGCAATTAATGTTAAAAAAACTTACTAAAAATTTCTTAAAGTCAGCGTTCGGAATTAATATGCTGTCTTTCTTGATGTTTATTTACTCAAAATTGGTCGGAAAAACCTCTTCTTGGGAATTTTTCGGTTTGCATGAAGCAAAAAACGCCACTGCAGACACTAATGCAATCTGGATTGCTTGGCATGCCAGAGCCACCATGATGCCGTTCTTTTGGCAAAAACTTTTTAATCGCAAAATGGCGGCTCTGGTTTCGCCGCACCATGACGGTCAGTTGGTAGCTAATTTCCTAAAGCACTACCATATCACTCCGGTGTGCGGTTCAAGTAATGAAAACCCTCGTCAAAGTGCCTTGGAGCTTATGCGTTGCCTGCAAGACGGTTATGACTTGTTTATCTCTCCGGATGGCCCCAGAGGACCTAGAATGAGGATGAAAAAATCTCCGGTTTATTATGCTCAAAAAACCGGAAAGCCTATAATTTGTGCCTGTTTTAGTTCCAGTAAAGCTTTGGTAATCAATAAAGCTTGGGATAAGACCATGGTGGCTCTTCCTTTCGGTAAAGGAAAATTCTACCTAAGCGAACCCCTCTATGTTCCAGCCGAATTAACCGATGAGGAAGAAACCGCTTATTGCCGAAAATTAGAAAATATTGCCAACAACCTATATTTTAAATGTGATACCGCTGCCGGCAGAGAACCGATTTTACCTGCCGATATTAACGATACTAAAAAGAGAAACGACTAATGTTCATTAAGATATATAATACCCTTATAACCATTTTATACCCACTGGTTATTCAAAGATATGTCGAAAAACGCAAACAAAAAGGAAAAGAAGATATTGCCAGATTTAACGAAAGAATCGGCAGACCCAAAATGCCGCGTCCTGAGGGTAAGCTATTTTGGTTGCACGGAGCCTCGGTCGGCGAATCTATATCAATGCTCCCTTTGATTAATAAAATATTGGAAACTTATCCGGACTCTCATGTTATGGTTACAACCGGAACCGTGACCTCGGCCGATGTTATGCAAAAAAGACTTCCTGAGAGGGCTTTTCATCAATTTATCCCTATAGACAACCCGATTTTTACGACCAGATTTGTCAAATATTGGCACCCCGATGTGGCTTTGTGGTTTGAGTCGGAATTCTGGCCGGCCGTGCTTTCTTCAATCAAACGCAAAAATATTCCGCTCATTCTGATTAACGGCAGAATCTCAAATAAAACTTTTAAAAGATGGCAGCAGTTTGATTTCGTGTGCAAAGAATTGCTCGGATGTTTTAATCTCTGCCTGGGACAATCGGAAGAAGATGCTTATCGTCTTAAAGTTTTGGGAGCAAAAGAAACTTTGTGCTTGGGAAACATAAAATATGCCGGTCTTCCCTTGCCGATTGATGAAAACGCTAAAAAAGCTATCTTAAAACAAATCGGCGAACGCAAGTTTTGGCTGGCAAGCTCTACTCACGAAGATGAAGAGGTTAGAATCGCCAAAGTCCACAAAAGATTGATGGAAAAATTTACCGATTTGTTGACAATCATCGCACCAAGGCACCCAAATCGCGGTGAAGATATTGCTAACGAAATTCAAAAACTTGACCTTAATACCGCCTTGCGTTCAAAAGGTGAAAAAATAACACCTGATACCAATATATATATCGCAGATACCATAGGTGAAATGGGGCTGTGGTACGATATTGCCAATATCGTGTTTATCGGGGGCTCGTTAATTCCTCATGGCGGGCAAAACTTTATCGAACCTTCGCGTGTCAGAGATGCCGTAATCGTCGGGCCTCACATGTACAACTTTACCGATGCCATGTCGAGAGCTAAGAAAGCCGATGCGGTTATGCAAGTTACCGATACTCTTGAATTGCAAGAAATGGTTACCCAGCTTTTGGAAAACGAAAACTTGCTTGAAGCCAAACGCTCTTTGGCTTATAACTGGGCTATCAGCGAGACCAAAGTATTGGACGGAATAATGGATAAAATCAAGGTATATTTCTAAAATGAAAACTCCTAGACATTGGCAAAAAATGAATTTGACGGCGGCATTATTATTCTTGCCGTCTTGCCTCTATGCTTTGGCTACTTGGGTCAGAATAAAACTACACAAGCCGCAAAAAGTAAATGTGCCGGTTATATGTATCGGAAACCTTACCGCCGGCGGCAGCGGTAAAACCCCTACGGCTACCAGCATTGCACAAATATTAAAACAAAACGGCAAAAATCCTTTTTTTGTGTCGCGAGGTTACGGCGGAACTCTTAAAAATGTTTTGGTCGATGTGAATTTATATTCTCCGCAAGAAGTTGGAGATGAGCCGCTACTACTGGCACACAGAGCTCCGGTAGTGATTAACTCAAATCGTTTTGAGGCTGCCAAACTTGCTTGCGAAAATGGTGCCGATATCATAATTATGGATGATGGTTTTCAAAACCCCACACTCTTCAAAGACAAATCTTTTTTGGTTATTGACGGCGGAGTTGGTTTGGGAAATATGTTACCCATTCCGGCAGGACCGATGCGGGAGTTTTTTAATCAGGGAATAAAAAGAGCCGATGCAGTAATTATTCTGGGCGAAGATAAACATAACATCAAAGAAAAATTTGCAAATTTGCCGATATTTTACGGCGAAGTTGTTCCGATAAAACCGGAAACTACAAAGTCTCAAGCGATTGCTTTTGCCGGAATCGGTAGACCGGAAAAATTTTATCAATCACTGAAAGATTGCGGCATTAACTTGATAAACACCTTTGATTTTCCGGATCATCACTTCTATACCAGAAATGAGCTTAATGAGCTTGTTCAAAAAGCACAAACACTCGACGCCGATTTGTTTACTACGGCAAAAGACATGGTTAAAATTCCGGCAGACTTAAAATCTAAGTTTAAAGTCTTGGATATTGAAGTCAAATGGCAAGATGAAGCAGCTCTCAAACAATTTTTACTCAAATAAAAAAGCCGAAGAGTACTCTTCTCTTCGGCCTACAGAGAGTTTTTGATATCTTTTAGAAAGAATATCTTACACCTGCAGTTAAATCAACCATGTTGTCAATACCATCAATATCAATATCAACATATCGTGCCATAACACGGGCACCCCAATTTTCGGTGAAGTTGTATTGCGCGCCGATGCCAAGTCTGTATCCTGCTCCTTGATCATCCGCATCAACAGAAATAGCCGGTGTATTTACTTTGGCTTTGATATCTATATCATAGTAGCCCAAACCCAAAGCCCCTATCAACTCAACCTTTTCTGCAACTGGTAAATAACCCAGCAAATCAATACCATAGGCTTGATATTCATCATTGGTTTTGCCATTGGCAAACTTTTTTTCACCTTCTTCTGATTTTTGATAAAACATTTCAACACCAAAATTTTGGTGCAATTTGGCTCCAGCGGAAACAGCCAAAGCATTTAAATCTTCTTCAAAAGCCTTGATACCATCAACTTTTTCTATATCGCTCATAGAATATACATAATCCAAACCAACATAGGGTTTGATATTTGATTCTACAGCATTGGCATTGAAGGCAAAAACACAAGCGGCAACGCTTGCAAATAACAAAGTCTTTTTCATTTTCAAACATCCTTAAAATGTTATTGGTTAAAACAAAACCCGCTTTAGAAAGGCGGGCGGATGTTCGAAAACCGTAATGAATCAACAACGGCTCGGCTTATTTGGCCAAGACCTTATTCGCCGACATCCACCCTCTGTGGAGGTATGGATTGTGGCTTTTTTTAAGTCGCAGCCTGCGACCAGATTCATTAAGGGTTTTAGAAGCCCTGAGCAGTTGTATAATAACTGCCTGTTTTGAGATTTATTACATTATCTCATTAAAAGCAAGTAAAAAAATCCCGTCTTAGCTAAGACGGGATTTTTTACTTGCTAAAATATCTTGTTATATCCTTTTGACGGATTTTCAAAGGCCGAACCGTCAAAAAAGCGTAAATTTTTATTCAAGCCTTCGAGCTTTTGCATATCTGCCTCGTCCAAGCTTATGGTCTGGGATACGGCATTCTCCCTTATTCTGCTCTCGTGAACCGATTTTGGTATTACTATTATTCCGCGTTGCATCTGCCAGGCCAATAATATCTGTGCCGGTGTTGCATTATTTCGGGAAGCTATCTCTTTGACAACCGCATTATCCAATACACTGCCGTCACTTCTTTGTGCCCCTAACGGAGAGTATGCCGTAATCGCTATATTGTCTTTGCGACAAAATGCAATCAGATTATTCTGATTCAAAAACGGATGGCACTCTACCTGATTAACCGCCGGAACTACTTGAGTCTTGGCTATCAGATTACTCAAATTTTCTTCATTAAAATTGGAAACACCTATCGCCCTTACCTTACCTGCATTATAAAGCTTTTCCATTTCGCTCCAGGTTTCCCATAACGGAATATCTGCCAGAGAAATCCAATCTTCGTCATTTTTGGGCATACCGCTGCCTTTTCTTTGAGCAACCGGCCAATGCATCAAATATAAATCCAAATATTCCAAGCCTAATTCTTGTAATGTTTTTTCACAAGCCGGAATAACATCGGAAACAGCATGACTGTCATTCCATAATTTCGAGGTAATAAATATTTCTTCTCTTTTGATATCACCTTCGGCAAACGCATCATGCAATGCCTGACCGACCTCACTTTGATTGCCGTATGCCGCCGCACAATCAATATGTTTATAGCCCAGTTTAATTGCCCAGCGAACAGCCTGATATACTTCTCCGGGAGAAGACAAAAATGTTCCAAGTCCAAAAATCGGCATCTCGGCACCGGTATTTAATTTTATACTTTTCATGATTTTCTCCTTAATGGATATGGTTATTTTTGTACAAACTCGTCGGCAACACTCTTATCAAGCAGTGTTTCCAACTCTTTTTTCCGCCAGTCTTGCAAAACATTTTTATCAAAAATATCGGGCAAGTATTCGCGGTCTACTTTCGGACTTCCGGGATGTATCCCTATTTCTACCGTATCGTATCCTTTTGGCACCATAACCTGACTGAACTTATCGCGTGATAATTTGCAAGTGTGTATCATGCTGTAAAAATATACATTGCTTTTGTATCTCCACAAAAGCTTATTTGTGATAGCACAAGTCCCTAATACCAAATTTTTTATTAATCCGCCGTCTTTTAACCACTCTCTATCCTTGGCTTGACGAATGGTGTAATAAGGATTTTCGTTTACAAATCTTATCCGTGGTATCTTGTATTCCTCTTGCAGCTCCAATAAAACCTTAAATATCGTTGGTATCATGTGAACATGACGGTGAGAATCAAGATGACTAATCTTTATTCCTGATGACAAAGCTTTTTCAATTTGAGCTTGCACCTCTATCTTTACTTGCCTTTTGAATTCTACCGGATTGGTTATTGATAACAGCAACAAATTGACAAAGCCATGGCAAAATTTGCCATCCTTGCCAACTAATAAAGGTATACGATGTTTAGATAACACGGGATATTCGTTAGTTAAATTAACATGCAAACCAACGGCTAAATCCGGCATTTTTTTAGATATCTCTATTGCTTCATCGGTATATTTAAGATTTATCATTATGCTGGTGGAATTCAAAACTCCTTTGGTATGTGCCAACTCAATAGCCTGATTAACTCCCGGCGAAATTCCGAAATCATCAGCATTAAATATCTTTTTTGGCATTTTTTATTTCCTTTGTCTTATATTCTGCTATATATAATGGACGTTTCTTAACCTCCATATGAATTTTACCGATATATTCACCGATAATACCCAAAACTATCAACTGTACCGAGCCGATAAAAATTACCGTGGTCATGATAGTAGCGTAACCTGGGGTCGGATGTCTTAGGATAAAGTGCTCAATTATGACATATAATCCTAAAATGCCCGATATAAAGGCAGTTATCAGCCCTAAATATATCGACAAACGCAACGGCTTGGTTGAAAACTGCACAATACTGTTTAAGGCCAGAGCTAAAGATTTGCGAAAATTATATTTTGAGGTGCCGGCAAATCTCTCGGGGGCTACAAAATCTATAACTTTTACTTTGTCATTCGGCATAGCCCAAGATAAAAGCCCTCTAAACAAACGGTCGTGTTCATTAAACTTTTTCAACACTTCGATATAACTACGGTCAATAAGGCGAAAATCAGGTGTTTTGGCCGGTATTTTGGTATCGGATAAAAAGTTCAAAATCTTGTAAAAGCTGGCCGCACAAAAATCATAAAACTTTGAAGTAGCCCGATTTTCCACTCTCTTGGTTAAAACAATTTCACAGCCTTCTTGCCAATATTTTACCATATCTTTGATATAAAACGGCGGATGTTGTAAATCAGCATCCATGAAAATTACCGCATCACCTTTGGCATAATCCATGCCTGCCGTCATGGCTATCTCGTGACCGAAGTTGCGCTTTAGGTGGACAATCTTGACATGAGAATCTTTGGCTTGCAACTTTTGGCACTTGGCATAAGTGTCATCTGATGAGCCGTCATCTACAAATATAAGCTCGTATTCTTTTAGCGGTAATTCTTTCATTACCTTATTTAGCTCTTTGTGAAGCTCATTTATGCTCTCGCCTTCGTTATAGGCCGATATAACAACGCTTACGTTGTCTTTCATTTGTTTTCTCCTGCGATAGTGCCGTAATAAAGCGGATATTCTTTTATTTTGCCGGTCGGAGTTTCAACCTTGAGTAAATATATATCAGGTTCCGGCAAATTAGTAAAGTTTTTTTGATATTGGCGGTAAGCCCACAAATTTTCTTCGACCACCAAAATCCCTTGTTTTTTGACATCTGCCATATTAATCCACGGATTGGTTTGCGGCGACATCATAAATAACACCGAGGGGTGGTTATCGGCATAACTTCCGATTGTCGACGCCAGCCATACACTTCCTCCGACATAATGATAATCATTACCCTTTACTGCAGAAGTAAAATCTTTGGCGTCTAAATTAAATTTTGCACTGTCGGTAAATAAGCACTGCAAACCAAAAGCAAGAGCAAAAGCCAATAATGCTCCGTAGCATGATTTTATCAAAGCTTGATAGTTCGCTTTAATATCAACCGGCAACCAGGTGAAAAAGCATATACCGAGCATATACATAACCGGAGATCCCCACATGCTGCGTAATTTTATCCCAAGCACCAAAGATATCGCTGCCATTAGTAAAACCGGCAACACTCCGGCAAAGAAAATCAACCTTCTGTCACCACTGTTTACTTTTACTTCCTCTTTGGGCGATTTTTTGTAGGCAACAAACAAAATTATGAGAGCTAAAGCAGAAGTCATAATTTGCGAGCCGATAAACTTAATGGGATAAACTATATGTGCTAAGCCATAAGGCATAACTTTGCCGTCGCCGGAGCGGCTTAAGAAATAATCGATTACAAACCAATCGTGCTCATAAAGCCACCAAATATGCGGTGCTATCAGCAAAGCTGCCACCATGGCAGCAAAATATAACTTCCAAGATTTTAGCTTCGCTCTGCCCTCTTGAGTGCAAATTATAAATGCTCCTAAACATACAAATAATATGCCTGAAACATATTTATTTATCATGTTTAGTCCGGCAAAAACACCAAACATAAACCAGAAATAAAGTTTGTCTTCTTTAATGGCTCTGGTAAAATAATAAGTTGCGGCAGGCCACAACATCAGAGCTATGATATTTACATTATATTCGGGAGTTACCAGACTGTAATAAGCGATACCTTCCAGCACCAGTCCCGAAACAATCGCTTTTTCTTCACTCAAAAAAAGTTTACCCAGCTTGTATACATAAAACAAACCACCGATAATAAACAACTGGCTTAAAACATATAGTGATGAAGGGTGAGCAAAAATATCGTAAAAAAAGGCAGCAAACCAACCAGACAGCGGGGGATGTTTATTAGTTCCCCATTCGCCGATAAATCCCCAAATAAGAGCCTCGGCAGAATCCATAGGTAAATTTGGTCGAAGTAAAATAGGTAAAATTGACCAGATAATTAAGTGGCATAATAAAAAAACAGCCAAAGTCTTATTTGTTTTCATCATAAAGCCTCCCTTTTATTAGCTGATATCTTATTATTTTGCCGCTTAAAAGCAAGAAAAAAGGCGTTCTTTTCAAATTAAAAAGAACGCCTTTAATGTTTAAATATTATTCAGAAATTAGAACAATACTTTAGCATTCAAGCCGAAGGTGTAGCCATAGTCTACATCTTTGTGGCCTTCACCACCAAGATAGTAATCACCGAAAGCACCAACGGTTACATTGTCGCTTACGAAGTAGTTAGCAGCCAATTCAACATACCAAGCTTCGTCATATTCACTAGAACCGAAGTCATAACGGAAGCCGGCATCAGCAGACATCTTTGTCCATGCTTTGTGAGCACCCAAATACCAAGAATATTCTTGATCTCTGTCAGCTTGGTCAATGTTACCATTCATAGTGAATGATGTGTAAGGAGTAAAGTCGCAACCCATATCATAGCCCAACTTTACTTCACCAGACAAAATCTTTTCCCAACGGTTGGTATTGTATTCTGTACCCTCACCGCTCTTGCCATACCAAGAACGAGGATCAAAAGTATTGTAAGAGAAACCAACTTGAGTCAAAACTCTGCCGAAGTTGTGGTTGTATTTAACACCCAAACCATAGTAGAAGTTATGGTCGTTGTTGTATTCTTCATTTACATCGAATTCATTACCGATTGTACCAACAACAGCCAAGTTATCCATCAAGCCAACAGTAACTTGTTCAGTTGCTTTTAAGCTTTTCTCAACACTTTCAACACCATTGTCCATTTTGAAACGAGACATTTCAACGGAAGTGTCAGACAATACTTTACCGGTAGTCGGCAAGAAGAACGGGTTTGTGATATCAGCAGCAAAAGCTGATGAAGTAAACATAACAGCTGCAGAAGCAAGCAACATTGTTCTAAATTTCATAAAAACTCTCCTTAAATTTGTTAAAATTTTAACATATAGCCTCTACGGACTATGTGAGAAGCCTATTGTAGTTTTTTACAAAAGCCAAATCACAAAATGTTTCAAACTATATCAAAAGTATATTTTGGTATGTTTATATCCGTATTTGACTGTTGTCAGGGTATAGCATTTAGGTTAATATATGGTAAATTTATATGAAAGGACTATAAAAATGAAACTAAAAGTTAAGTATCTAAGCCCTGATATTGCGCCACTTTGCTCTAAGTTTGACGATAGCGGATATGACTTGAGAGCTTACTTAAAAGAATCCGTGATAATACCACCTAAAAGTATTGCAACAATACCAACAGGTATATGTTTGGAGCTTGTGGATTATCCTAAAAATGAATTTACTTCCGCCGAACTGCAAATTCGTCCGCGTTCAGGGCTTACTAAAGAAGGAATCATTGCTCAACTCGGCACGGTTGATGTGTCATACCGCGGGGAAATTAAGGTAAACCTTATGAATTTCAGCAATGAAAACTATGAAGTTAAATCGGGATACCGAATCGCCCAAATTGTAATTTGCCCAGTATACAAACCATTAATAGAATCGGTAACAGAACTATCCGATACCGAACGAGGCGAAAAAGGATTTGGCTCCAGCGGTAAAAACTAGAAATTTGCAATTTTTTAGAATCGATACGATTTATCAACTCCGAGGATTTGCATCCTCGGAGTTTTTAGAAATATGGATATTGTTCAATAAATATATGGTGCCGGTTAGTAGACTCGAACTACCGACCCTAAGCATTACGAATGCGGCGAGGATAAAAAAAGCCAAAAGTAATTGGCTTTTTTTACCGCAGGTTACGCCCTTGTCGGCTTGCTTGGCTTTGCTTTTGCAATGTTAAGCAAGCTCTATAAGGGCGGTGACCGAAGCGAGTTGGCGAAATCTTTGAGCCCTACGAGCAAGACTTTAGCAACGCAAAAACTCCGAGGATTTGCATCCTCGGAGCTTTTAGAAATATGGATATTGTTCAATAAATATATGGTGCCGGTTAGTAGACTCGAACTACCGACCCACGCATTACGAATGCGTTGCTCTACCAACTGAGCTAAACCGGCTTACGACGCCTTACCTTCTATTATAAATTTTTGCTTTTGGCAAGCGTTTTTACACAATTTATAAAATCTTCACCACGTTCCATAAAATTCTTATAATATCCAAAGCTCGGAGCCGTAGGGGAAAACAATACCAAACTGCCTCCAACCTTTGTCAATTCGTCATAGGCTTTATCCACCGCCTGTTGCAAATTTTCGGCTTCTATCAAAACAAAATCTTTTCTTTTGACATATTGCCTGATACTTTCCGCAATCTGATGACCGCATTGAAACAATGTTACCGCAACCTTAACTTTGGGATTAGCCTCAATGAATTTGGCATATTCGGTATAGTCTTGCTTATTTTCTATCCCTCCGGAGATAATTGCCATCTTATCGGCAAAACTCTTCATTCCGCCGATAGCGGCCTCCGGTGCGGTTGATATGCTGTCATTGATAAACAATACTCCGCCATAAACCCCGACTTTTTGCAAACGATGCGGTAACGGCTCAAACTCGGGCAATGCTTTTAGCCCTTTACTCCAATCAAGCCCTAATATATCCAAAACCGTAACCACTCCGGCCAAATTTTCCATATTGTGATTGCCGCTGATTTTTAAGCTATCTATATTACAAACCGCTTCACCTTTATGGTACAGCTCCTTATCTATGGCATAAAATCCTTCTTTATCCCCATAAAACACTCGGTGAGGTAAATTTGCACTATATTTCATTAACTCTGGATTATTCACATTTACCACCGCGGTTTGTGCCTTAAATGCCAAATGCACCTTATCACGACAATAGCCTTCGTGACCTCCGTGCCAATCGGTATGTACCGAAAACAAATTGGTAAACATTACAATATCAGGCGAATTTTCCAAATCAGATGCCTGATAACTCGATATCTCGCATATCACATAATCATTGTCATCATCTGCCAATTCAATCAGCGCTTTGCCGATATTACCGCCAAGTCCTACTTTCAATCCTAAAGACTTCATCATGTGGTACATCATGCTGACACTGGTCGATTTTCCTTTAGAACCGGTAACACCTATCACCTTGGTTTGCGGATGATTGGCTTTCATCTCGGCCAAAAATAAATTGGTACTCGAGGTAACCGCTATTTTATCTCTTATCTCCTTAAACTCCGGCTTGTATATGCTAACCCCCGGAGAACGTACCAAAACATCACTCTTTGATACCAACTCTTGCAACTGGGCAAAACCATCGGTATCATTATATTCGTATACATTCTTACCCAAATTGTGTTTGGCAAGATAATCCTTAACCGCCTTACCCTCGGTTCCCATACCCCAAATGATAATGTTTTTACCTGCTAAATCTCTAATCAACATCTTTGTCTTCCTTTTTCTTGGCATAGAACTGTGCTTCGGTTTGTTGAGCAACCGTGCTTCCCTGGTGAATAACCATCTGCTTAAATGGTATTTCTATGCCCTCTTCTATAAAGCGACGATTAATTATGTATCTGATATCGCTCGGAGCACTCCAACCGTTCCATATATCATTAACATAAAATCTTAACTCAAAATCCAAACTGCTCTCGCCAAAATCCTTAAACAAAACATACGGAGCCGGCTTTTTTACAACCCGACTATGTGTTGCCGCACATTCCAATAAAACCCTCTTTACCAACTCAACATCGGTTCCGTAAGCGACACCAATGGTTATTGAGTATCTTACCCAGTTATTTTGGTGAGTTAAATTGGTGACCGAATTTGACAATACTTTAGAGTTGGGAATAATCACACTGGCTCGATTAAATGTTTCTATCTCGGTGGAACGAATGTTAATTTGCTTAATCTGTCCTTCTTCACCGTTAATTACGACCCAATCGCCGACTTTTATCGGACGTTCAAACAACATGACAATGCCGGAAACAAAGTTATTTACAATATCTTGCAAACCTAAGCCGACACCAACCGATAAAGCACCGGCGATTAAAGCAATGTTAGTTAAGTTACCACCCATAATTGCGATTGATAACAAGCCTGAAAGGACATAACCAATGTAGGCAAAGCCTGAAGCTAGAGAATGCTTGGTACCGGCATCTATATTGGTTTTTTCGAGCAGTCTAAACTCTATACGATATCTGATAAACTTAATTATCCATAAGCAGATAACAAAAGCTATTATGCCCCAGAAAATTGAAATCAGTGAAATCTCTACCCCGCCGACCTTAAATCCCGATATTGCTCGGTAGGTCACGGTCTGCAGTACATCAAACGGCACTCCCCAAATGAGCAAAAGAATGGCGACAAGTAATAACATCAATATCGGTTCGGCTATAATTCCAAACCAAAAATCTATCTTCCGCAAAAACATCCGCCGCATACGGAAAGTTTTAACCCACAACCCCATCAATAAAATGTGTTGCACCATATCATAAACCAAACGACGCAAAATGCTGTATACTGCAATCACTATTGCCGTAATTATTGTGTGATCAATTATAAAAGATGCCAATCTCGAATAGCCAAACAGCGACAGTCCTACAATAAACAGGGAGAATAAGCTTATCAACATTCCGAGCTTGAATGTTTGACCGTCGTTTTCGTTGATATTTTCTTCTCCCTCTTCCTCGACTACTTCTTCCACTTGTTCGGGAACAAAATAAATGTAGGCAATCAGTAACAAACAAAAGGCTTTGATACTTGAGGAAATGGCAAACAGATAGGATAATAATTCAAGAGAATAATTCTTGCTGATGACTATATGTTGCAAGAATGAAAACAAACCGACGATAACAATGGTAAAATAAATTGCCCTGATTAGTTTCTTTGCTTTGTCGGTCGGCATATTTATCAGACGCCATCTTTCATTGTAGGGCGTAAACACTACTCGGAAACTGGCTCTACCCATGATAATATAAAGCAAGTAGTACAATGCACTTGACAACACGACACCAAAGAACCCTTTAGTCAGCAGGGTTGATTCAACAATCCAATATAAGCAAAATCCGATTATTGCCGTGGGAATTATACCATAAGCACACCATACCGCAAAAGCTGCCAAAATTTTGCGTCCCAGACGCGGACTTTCGACATCGGCACGATAGCCCCAATGTTTGATGACAAAGCGGCGTGAGTAATAACCTAAAATACTGATGAGGGTTATGATAATAAACAAAGTAGATAAATTCTCGCCGACATCTTTTTGTTGAGCCTCGGTGAGCTCAGAATACCAAATAAAAGGAGATTTAATAATATCAACGCCGAAATTCCAAAGCTCCTGATTAGATTTCCAAAATACCGAAGGCCTTATCAAAACACCTTCGGAATGAAACAAATTGCCCCACAGTTTTTGGTTACGCATATCAAAAATCCGCATATTAATTTCTTCTATGCGGGTGCGTAACAAATCAATTTCGGAAATACGAGTTTTCTCATCAGATAAAATTTGGCGGTATTCCGCACGTTTTTGGGCAATTATCTTGGCTTCGGGAAGATTGTCGTCGACCACACCCAAAGCTTCGATTTTCTTTTCGGTGGATTTGACCCTCTCATTAATGCTTTTACGACTTTCGTTCAAATCATTCAAAGTGTAGTTAAAATAAGATATTTTATCCACCAACTCATTGATATCGGGATTTTCTGCTCGCATCAACTGCTCGATTTTATTTAAGCTTTCGGATATCTCACGATAACTCAGATTATAGCCGATATTATCAATCTGGCTGGCGGCATAACTTTGGAAAGACATCAAAAAAAGTGTTAAAACAACCGCTAAATTACATAAATATTTTTTCATATTTTATTTCCTTTTCAAAAACTGTTTTAACACTGCTAAAATATTCTGAGCCGCAACCTGCCAATAATCACCGGCCAACCATAGGCTAATGCCGTTTTCTACCGTCATATCTTGTCTGATACGGCTTACAAAAATACTGCTTTCGCCTTGGACATCGGTCAAAGATGCATAGCCGCCGTCTTCTTGGCGATTAATAACCAAAACACCTTTGGTCTTTTTGATATCTTCTTCGACCTCTCCGGCATCAATATCGGCAAAAGTTTCAATATCGGCATAAATTCCGGCACCGACAAAAGACGGAATCAAGGCGGCATTGACATGAACTTTGACATCACCGCCCAAAACTTGTTTGATTTGCGAATTAAAAGCCCATTCGGTAAAGGTTTCTTCGCCGATAAAAGAACTTACCTGCGGAATAACATTAAAGGCTAAAGTCTTGTGAAACAAGCCATCAGCATTTCCGGTGATATCATTCATCAAAATACGACGAGTTGAGTTGTATAATTCGCTCATACCGTCTTGTCCCTCAATATCGGCGGCAACCAAAGCAGTGGCTCGTACGGATTTGATTTGATATTTAACCGCCAATTCCGCTACTCCGCCCAAAAGCATGGTAACTAAAGGATTAGGAACATTTACTATCCCTTTGGCGGCTTGTTCCAAAGCATTGTCATTAACTCCGCCGACTATCATCGGAATATCTGATTCTCCCTCCAAAGCATTGGTGGCATTTATCACTTTGGCTCCGGCAGAAGCGAATTTAACTGCATACCGAGCGGCTAAATTATCGTGTGAGGTAAAAATCACGGCCTCGGCGGTTGATAAATCTTCGATTGCATGAACCGTAAGCTCCCCGCTTTCACCATATGAAACTTTAGGCTCACCCTGCACTTTGGCATCAAATACCGCGACTTCGCCGATGTCACTACCGCGACCATCAAGCAATTTTAATATATTTTTGGCCAAGGTATTATGATAACCGATAATTGCGTATTTTATCATCTAAAAATCTTCTTATTGTACCTTAAACAATCCATGCAACCAGCTATAGCACCTTTTTTTCATCATACCAAGATTTTTTTGCAAGAAATCCGACATTTATACATTGACACATTTGGACAAAAATGGTATATTACCCTTGTTTTGAAATTATTGTGATTATTAGTTTGAAGGGATTTGCTGTCTTTTTGCTTGTATATTAAGCGGGAAAACATCGGGTTTTGACAAATTGAGGTTACGGTAGTTTTGAGGCTCTTGTACGAAAATCGTGCGAGATATTTTTTAATTTTTTAATTTTTTATATTATGAATTCAAAAAATTTAGTTAAGGAGATTACTATCTCAATCGTAGCCCCGGTTGTTAAATTGTTCCCAATGTGGGCAATGAAACACACCCTCAGAGTGAACGACTATGCCGATTATTTTCAGCTCTCACATAAAAGAGAGATGAAAATATTGAGCAAACTTCCCCAGAGCGAATGGGTGAAGGCTAGAATCTGGTCGCCCGAAACCAGAGAGGCATGTCTTGCATCGCAGGACAAGTATCATTATTTTTTGGATGAAATTTTTTCGTCCAAAGAATTCTGGGTGGCTTATAACAATACGCTAACCAGAGAGCGGGCTGTCAAGTGTAAGACTTATACGCTATCTGGCGAAGAGGTCATAAAAGTCTGCAACGACGCTTGCGGGTATGTAGACGTGCTGTGGTACAAACAACCACGCAGCTTTACGGCTGAGGTTGTAGGTAAGCTGAGCACAGAGGCAGTTGGGCGTCTTCTTATTTTTCTCAACGCTGATAAAGCGTATGAGATCGCAGCAAAGCTGGACAAATTGCTGCTGCAAAATATAAAAACAGCGAGCAGCAACGCAGCGATGGCAGCCAAGGTATTGCAGTTAATCCTCATGGATTATACGCAATATAAGCCAACCATTGCACCGGAGGAGCTAATGAAGCTTGATGGATTCCACCAGTGGCTGGCTAAAGCAGATGTCTTGACCGTCGCAGATAAGATCTCTACCCATCTAAAAAATATTGGTAGGTATGATTTGTTGCTGCAGTTGCTCGTTCGAGCTTTGAAGGCAAAGCAAATCAGCAAAGCAAAGGAAATATTCTCCTTGCTGCCTAAGAGCTGTAATTGCTATCAAACGGCTGTGACCAAAATGGTTGAGAGCGGTGTTGCAATGCCAAAGGATTTTGCATTTTTATCTGACGATAAGATAAAAGAGCAAAATTTGAAGCTATGCCAAATCGAGCACCGATTAGATATGATTCCGGAAATGGATTACAAATATCTCTCGGAAAATCAGAAAGAGTGGTTGCTATACGCTCTGGCTCGTGCAGGGAAACTGAGTCAACATTTGCTTGATGCCACATCTCCAAAACTCAAGCAAAATTTGCTTGATATTCTGGAGGAAGAAGCTCAGCTTTCTTGGTTCAAAGAAATTGTTGTGTTTGAGCAAAATGGTCGAAAATATGAAAATATTCAGACCATTAAAAATCTGGCCAAAATTAGTGCCGGATTACAAGCGGCAACATTTTCCTTTACCGGCTGGCAAGTGATTTTTGCCCAAAACGGTTTCTATGATAGCTATCATTCTTTGAAGTTATTAAAAGAGGGAACCAATGAGGCAGTAAAAACTTTTGCTGAGAAGCAAGGTCTTACCCCCGAGCAGTATGAAGCTCTGCTGATAGGCAAAAATAAAGCCTTGGCTCCTGAGCTGAGGCAATTTATAAAAAAATAATTGTTTAACCCTTATACCCTGCCTTTCACTAGGCAGGGATTTTTGTTTTAAAAAGTTAAACTTTTGCCATAAGTTGCTTGACATATAAGCTAAAATAGCTGTAACTTTAGCTTTGTCTAAATTAACTTTTTTAATATGGGAGATATCAGCAATGACCGCTCGTACACTGCAAGGATTTATGGAACTGTTACCGCAGGAGCAAATCGTATTTAATCATATGAAGTCCGTCATTGCTCATACCTATGAGCTTTTTGGCTTTGCCCCGTTGGATACTCCGGTTTTGGAATTGGCCGAAGTTTTGCTCTCAAAATCCGGCGGCGAAACCGAAAAACAAATCTATGAATTCAAAAAAGGCGATACCGATATTGCCATGCGTTTTGACTTAACCGTGCCGCTGGCTAAGTATATTGCTCTTTATAACAACGACCTCACCTTCCCGTTCAAACGCTACCAAATCGGCAAAGTTTACCGAGGTGAACGCCCGCAAAAAGGTCGGTTCAGAGAATTTTATCAATGCGATATCGATATAATCGACCGCGACGAACTCAATATCGTTTATGATGCCGAAGTGTTGGCGGTTATCTATACCGTGTTCAGCAAACTAAATTTGCCGAAATTCAAAATCTATATCAATAACCGCAAGTTGCTCGGCGGCTTTTTGCAAAGCTTGGATATTGCCGATAAGACCGTTGAGGTTTTGCGTCTGGTCGATAAAATCAAAAAAATCCCCGAAGAAGCTTTCTTGGGTGAATTGAGCGATTTGGGGCTTGCCGAAGACAAAAAACAAAAACTGTTAAAATTTATCAAAATCAACGGACTAAACAACGAAATTATCACACAACTTGAAAATTTACACATCGAAAACGAAAATTTTGTTGCCGGTCTTGATGAGCTCAAAACAGTTATTGCACAAGCCCAAAACCTTGGCTTGCCTGCTGAAAATATTCAGATTGATTTGAGCATAACTCGCGGATTGGATTATTATACCGGCACGGTGTATGAAACATTTTTTGATGACTACCCGCAATTCGGTTCGGTTTGCTCGGGCGGACGCTACGATAATCTATCATCGGTATTTATGGACAAGAAATTCCCAGGAGTGGGTATATCCATTGGTCTGACCCGCTTGTTTGACCAACTTCGTGCCAATAATCTACTGCCCATAAAAGAGCTTACACCAAACAAAGCCCTGATTATTCCACAAGATGATGCTTTTGTGAATGAGGCGGTAAATCTGGCCGGTAAGCTCAGATTACAAAACATCGCCGTTGATGTTATGTATAGACAGTGCAAGTTTAAGAAAAAAATGGAATATGCCAATAAAATCGGCGTGCCGTTTCTGATTATTATCGGCGAAGAAGAAGCTAAGTCAGGAATGTTTGCTTGCAAAAATATGACCTCCGGCGAGCAAAAAACTCTCAAGCTTGATGAGCTGATTGAAACCTTAAAATAATATTATAGTCAGAACAAACCGCCCCTTTTATTTATAAAAGTGGGCGGTTTTTGATTATCTGTTATATATGCTAAATCATATTCCTCATTGATTGTAGTTTGTTATATGTTTTGTTCTTATTCATTACTTTTACCATATAATTTTGTTGTTAGTGAACGGATAAATGCTATCAACAAACTTAGAGGTAATCCCCAATTCAGTATATAGACAATGATTTGAGATGATAACTCAATTGTTTTATCCTCAGGCATAAAAAATCCGGCTATAAATAATCCTGCGACAAGAATAAATATTCTGAAATATGGCAACCATCCGAAAGAACATATGTAATAGGCAAATTTGGGATAACTGTCTAAAATATATCTTATAAACCTTGGTGTCTTATTGAAAAATAGTAAGAACATACCCAGTATAAAAACGACCAATAAAATGCTACCCAAATCATAACTGGCAGTATAGGCAAAAGGAGTAGATAGTAGCTCATATAATCCGCCCCATAACAATGTTTCTTTTGAATATATCTTCATTATATACTACTCCTTTTGCTGCTGTTGATACGTCACATATATTCAAGCATATCCCATAAGGCTATCAACCATGGAGATAATAAAATAAGTTTGGCTAGTCTGGGATAATTGCGCATATTGCTCAATGCCAGCAAAAAAATTAGAACTGAAAACTTAAGATCTATTTTTACTCCCTCAAGATAAAGCTCTTGATTCTGATAATTCCATGCACTCATCGTTGCTTGTGCACCCCAAATTGGATCGTCCTTAGCTGGCGGATAAAAATATGTTCCCAATAATAACAGAGGCTCCAACATATAAAACGCAACATACCACCTAAAAGGTTTGATAAATGTTTTAATTGCTTGCAGCTTATCGCCTAACTTAATCTTATTCATTACCATTTCTCCTTGGTATATTTTACGTAAATCGGAACACTATCTTGGCAATTATCTAGATATTTGCTTAATTTACCTGTTTGCCATGGTATGTCAATACATCCGGCAGAACCTTTTTCAATACCGCCATGAATTGAAAATCCGTCTCGTCCATAAGTATTGGTATTATTATCAGGTGTAAGCCAAACTCTTCTTAGTCCCCAAGCAGGGAGAGAACCCCGCCAATTCCCCTGTTTTATAATACCTGCAACTGCATTTATCGGATCAATTGTTTGTCTCTGGTTCTGTGATGCATAATATGTGCCTTCAGGTATGGGGCCTAAATCTTTTACTGATTGATATTTTTTAGCCTGATAATTTGGATTTCCTGACATTGCATCTAATGTATGTTGATAGCTGGAATTTCCTCCATTAAGCTCTAAGTTTTGACCATCAAATGTCATATAACAATTTGCATTATCATTGTTAGGCCTTGATAGTGGTTTGGAAAAGCTGTTTTGATTGGCAGAAGTATTAGGTTGCAATGTACCAACCATGGTATTATCGGAGTTTTTTCCAATATTATTGTTTCCAGAGCCTAACTTGGCGGAAAGACGGTTCATCTCGTCTAAATCAAAACGAGTTTGAAGTTCTTCCCTCAAGCTCATGTTGCCATAATTTATCTTTTCGGGATTTTGATATTTTGCTTGCAGTGATTGCAATTTTCTCTCTTCCCT